>DATCMP010000822.1:0-13704 GCA_036563365.1 Thermomicrobiales bacterium | reverse complement strand
GGTGCTGCACAATGGCGAACTAGCGGCGGCGTTCCGCTTCCGCGAAATCTTCGCCTTCATGTCGCGACAGCGTGGACAGTACGCCTTGATGATCATCCTCTCCATCGCGGCGAGTAGCGTCTTATCCCAAATCGGCTACTTCGCCTGCTTCATCGGTGTTTTCGTGACGATCTTCGTGGCGCAACTCTTCCAGTATCATTTGATCGGGCAACTCTGCTGGTATGACCGCACGGTGCTCACTGTCCCGCGACGGGGCGAGTAACAGAGGAGGACGGGACATGAGTCACTATGGAGGGCGCCTTGCGGCCCTGGCGCTGGAAGATGGGCGGATCTTTCGCGGCGAACCGTTCGGTGCGCCGACCGAGGTGAGCGGCGAGATCGTCTTCACCACCACGATGACCGGCTATCAGGAGGTCGCGACCGATCCCTCCTTCAATGGTCAGGTCGTCTGCTTCACCTATCCGCTGATCGGGAATTATGGGGTCACGCCGGCCGATGACGAATCATTTCGTCCCTGGGCGCGCGGTGTGATCGTCCGCGAGTATAGCGACGAGCCGAGTAACTGGCGCTCTATCGGGACGTTCGACAGTTACCTGCGTCGGCACAATATCCCCGGCATCATGGGCGTGGATACCCGCGCGCTGACGCGCCACTTGCGCGATCGGGGTTTGCTGCGCGGGGTCATCGTTCCTGACCGGCGCGACTTGAGTGACAGCGAACTGGTCGAGCGCGCCCGCACAGCGTCGTTGCCGTCCGAGTACAACGCCGTCGCCCAGACCTCGATCCCCGCCATCGAGACGACCGGCAATCCAGATGGCGCGCATGTCGTCGTCCTCGATTGTGGTCACAAGCGCAACATCGTCCGCTCGTTGGAGCGGCGCGGCCTGAAGGTGACGGTTGTCCCCTGGGATACGACCTATGCGACGATCGAGGCGCTGCGGCCCGATGGTGTCACCACCTCGCCCGGTCCCGGCGACCCGGAGAATGCCGAGCAGACCGTCGAGACGGTGCGCCAGATCGTGGACCATGACATCCCCTTCATGGGGATCTGCCTGGGCCACCAATTGCTGGCGCTCAGTATCGGCGCGGAGACGAGCCGCCTGCATTATGGGCATCGGGGCGGCAATCAACCGGTGAAAGACTTGATCGATGGCCGGGTCTATATCACCTCGCAGAACCACGGCTTCAAGGTCGATCCCGAGCATATCCCGACCGAAAAAGGCTGGCGGGTCGGCAAGATCAATCTCAACGATGGCTCGGTCGAAGGGCTTGAGCACGAGACGCGCCCGGCTTTCTCGGTGCAATACCACCCGGAAGGAGCGCCCGGTCCGCAGGACAACCAGTACCTATTCGATCGGTTGGTCAGCATGATCGAGGCGCGTGGCGGGAAGCGCACCGACTGAGTCTGCAAAAGCAGGCCGACTGTTCACGTTTACACCATGATCCCTTTGGGAAAGGAAACGACGATCGAACTCAGCACTCTGCTCCAACGTGCCGTCGCCGTGCGCCAGCAATACGCTGCCCTCGAGCAGCATGGCTATGGACGGTCCTGGACCAATGAGGAGATCGCGCTTGGCTTTGTTGGTGATGTCGGTGATCTGGCCAAGCTCGTTCTGGCCCGCAATGGTGTCCGCTATATCCCAGATACCGACGCTAAGCTTGCTCACGAGCTGGCTGACTGTTTGTGGTGTGTCATGATCCTCGCGTCGGCATATAACATCGATCTCGAGAGCGCGTTTCTGCACACTATGGATGCGCTTGAGACACATATCACGGCAAAGCTTGGCGAGGCATCGACAGCTGACGCTAGCGCGTCAACTCTCCCTAAGTAGCATCACGATAGGGAAAGGTAGAGCAATACACCGATTGCTTGGACAAGAGGGAGAAAGGGAAGAGGCGTGGCAAGCGATATCAAGAAGGTTCTCGTCATCGGCTCCGGGCCGATCGTCATCGGCCAGGCCGCCGAATTTGATTACGCCGGGACGCAAGCTTGCCGCGCCCTGCGCGAGGAGGGGATTCAGTCGATCCTGGTTAATTCCAATCCGGCCACGATCATGACCGATGAAGGGGTTGCCGATGTCGTTTACATCGAGCCGCTGACCGTCGAGGTAGTACGCCGGATCATCGCCAAGGAGCGCCCCGACGCCTGCCTGCCGACCCTCGGCGGGCAGACCGGGTTGAACCTGGCGATGGCCCTCCATGCCGCCGGGGTCTTCGAGGAATACGGGGTGCGCCTGCTCGGTGCCAACCCCGAGACGATCCGCATGGCCGAGGATCGCGAGGCGTTCAAGGATCTGCTGATCAGCATCGATGAGCCGGTGGTCGATAGCGCGATCGTCCACACCATCGAGGAAGGGCGGGCGTTCGCGGCCAAGTTCCCGCCGCCGCTCGTCATCCGGCCGGCCTACACCCTCGGGGGCACCGGTGGCGGCATCGCCTTTACGATCGATCAGCTCGACGGCGCGGTGCAAGCGGGGATCGACGCCAGCCCGATCGGCCAGATCTTGCTGGAACGGTATCTCAACGGCTGGAAAGAGATCGAATACGAGGTGATGCGCGACAGCGCCGACACCTGCATCACGATCTGCAATATGGAAAACCTCGACCCGATGGGGGTCCACACCGGCGATAGTATCGTCGTTGCCCCGAGCCAGACCCTCTCCGATCGCGAATATCAGATGCTCCGCTCATCGGCGCTGAAGATCATCCGCGCGCTCGGGATCGAGGGCGGCTGCAATGTGCAGTATTCGCTCGACCCGCACTCGTTCCAGTATTACGTGATCGAGGTGAACCCGCGCGTCAGCCGCTCGTCGGCCCTCGCCTCGAAGGCGACCGGTTACCCGATCGCCCGTCTCGCGGCGAAGATCGCCGTCGGTCGTCGCCTCGATGAGGTGCCGAACGCGGTCACCGGCAAGACGGTCGCCGCCTTCGAGCCCGCGCTCGACTACTGTGTGGTCAAGATCCCGCGTTGGCCGTTCGACAAATTCGTCCGCGCCGATCGCACTCTCGGGACGCAGATGAAGGCGACCGGCGAGGTGATGGCGATCGACCGCTCGTTCGAGGCTGCCCTGCAGAAGGCGCTCCGCTCGCTCGAGAACGGCACGCACGACCTTGCCTGGGAATCGCCTGACTGGCAGGGTGAGGGGGGGGAAGACCGCCTACTTGAACTCGTCGCCCGTCCGACCGATATGCGGATGTGGGCGCTCGCCGCCGCCCTGCGACGCGGTTACACCCCCGAAGATCTTTCCGCGCGCAGCGGCTACGATCCGTGGTTCACCCGCAAGCTCGCCCGCCTGATCGCGATGGAGCGCGAGATCGCCACTGCGAGTACCGACATTGGTGCCGGGCTCCTCTGGCACGCGAAGCGGATGGGCTTTTCCGATCGCCAGATTTCCCGCCTCACCGGGCTGCCGGTGGCCGATGTCGCCGCGCGGCGGCGCGCGGTGGGGATCGAGCCGGTCTATAAGACGGTCGATACCTGCGCGGCGGAGTTCACCGCCATCACGCCGTATTTCTACTCGACCTACGAGGAAGAGGACGAGGCGACGCCCCTGCCGGGACCGAAGGCGGTTGTCCTTGGCTCCGGGCCGATCCGCATCGGCCAGGGGATCGAATTCGACTATTGCTCGGTGCAGGCGGCGCAATCGCTCGCCAGCGCCGGTGTCGCCTCGATCATGATCAACTCGAACCCCGAGACGGTCTCCACCGACTTCGACACCAGCGACCGGCTTTACTTCGAACCGCTGGACGATGAGAGCGTCCTTGAAGTCATCCGCCATGAGGGGCTACCAAGTGATGATGGCTCCGCATCGGAGATGCAATATCCCCCAGCGGTGGTGCAGTTCGGCGGTCAGACCGCGATCAACCTGGCCGCGCCGCTCGATCTCGCCGGTGTGCCGATCATCGGCACCTCGCGCGACGTGATCGACATCGCCGAAGATCGGCGGCGCTTCGAGGCGTTCCTGCGCGGGATCGGGATCCCCCAGCCGCCCGGGGCCGCGACCTCGTCGCTCGAAGAGGCGATGCTGACCGCCGAGCGCGTCGGCTACCCGATCCTCGTGCGCCCGTCGTATGTCCTCGGTGGACGGGCGATGGAAGTCGTCCATACGCCGGAATATCTGCGCCACTACCTCACCACGATGGTCGAGTTCTCCGGCCACCCGGTCCTGATCGACAAATATCTGGAGGGCAAGGAACTAGAGGTCGATGCGATCTGCGACGGCGAGCAGATCCTCATTCCCGGGATCATGGAGCATATCGAGCGCACCGGTGTTCACTCCGGCGACTCGTTCGCGGTCTACCCGCCGCAGCATCTCTATCCCGAAGAGCGGCGGCAGATCATCGAGCATACGACGAAGATCGGCCTCGAACTCGGCGTGCGCGGCCTGATGAATGTCCAGTACGTCAGCCACGGCGGGCGGATCTACGTCATCGAGGTCAACCCGCGTTCCAGTCGCACCGTGCCGTTCATCTCCAAGGTGACCGGCGTGCCGCTGATCGCTCTCTCCACCGGGATTATGCTGGGCAAAACGCTTGCCGAGCAGGGGTATAGCGGCGGGCTCTGGGAGGAGCAACCGCTGGTGGCGGTTAAGGGTCCGGTCTTCTCGCACGCCAAGCTGCGCGGCGTCGAGGTCGGCCTCGGCCCGGAGATGAAGTCCACCGGCGAAGTCATGGGGGTCGATTCCACCTTCGCCGCCGCCTTCTACAAGGCGATTCTCGCGGCTAACATGGGCCTGCCGCGCGGCGGCGGCGTCCTACTCAGTCTCGCCGACACCGATAAGTCCGACGCCGCGCCGATGATCGAGACGCTGGTGCGGCTCGGCCATCCGCTCTACGCCACCGAGGGGACCGCCGCGTTCATCGACCGCCTCGGACTGCCGGTGCAACTGGTCACGAAGCGGATCGGCCAGGGGAGCCCCGACGTTCTCGATGTCATCCTCAATGGGACGGTCGCGATGGTCATCAATACCCCCGGCCTCGCGTACTTGGAGCAGCAGCAGGGCTTTGCTATCCGGCGCGCGGCGGTCGAGCGCGGTATTCCGTGCCTTACCTCGATCGATACCGCCGTCGCGATGGCGGCGGCGATGGCCGGCACGGAGCATGGCTTCAATGTGCAGCCGTTGCAGGTCTATCGCCGGGGGGCATAACTGGCCGGTGATCGGCGGACGAGTTGCTTCGTCGCCCGCCCGCCGATCGCCGGGCCCGGGAGGTTATTATGCCGACGTGGGATGCCGAACTCTATCTGCGGTTCGGTAATGAGCGCACGCAACCGGCGATCGATTTGCTGGCGCGTGTGGCCCTCGACCGACCGCAACGGATCATCGATCTCGGCTGCGGCCCCGGCAACAGCACGGCGCTCCTACGCCAACGTTGGCCGGCGTCCGGCGTCACCGGCGTCGATAACTCCCTCGAGATGATCGCCGCCGCGAAGCGCGATTACCCCGACGGCGATTGGCAACTCGGCGACATCACCGGGTGGACCGCCGAGGAGCCCTACGACCTCGTCTTCTCCAACGCCACCCTCCAATGGCTCCCGGACCATGCGACGCTGTACCCGCGCCTTTTCGAGCAAGTCGCGCCCGGTGGGGCCTTCGCCGTGCAGATCCCGGTCTTCCACACAACCGCGCTCCAGCGCGTGCTGCTGTCGCTGGCCGCCGAGCCTGCGTGGAGTGCGCGGTTGCAGCCCGCCACGCGGGCGCTCGTCGCCGAGTCGCCCGGCTTCTACTACGATGCGCTCGTCGAACAGGCCCGGCACATCGACCTCTGGGAGACGGAATATCAGCACGTCCTCGCGAACGCCGACGCCACGGTGGACTGGATCAGCGGCACGCGCCTCCGTCCCTACCTCGAAGCGCTTGGCAACGACGACGATCGGCAGAAGTTCCTCACACGTCTGCGTGCGGGCGTTGCAGAGATCTACCGCCCGCAACGCGACGGGAAAGTGATCTTCCCCTTCCGTCGCCTCTTCCTGGTGGCGTATCGCTGAGGCACAGTGTTTGCGCGAACATTAAAGGGAATCAAGGGTGGCGCTACGAAAGTATTTGGCACTTTTCTTTCGTAGCGCAATCCGCTACGAAAGAAACCTGTAGTATCCACAAGGAGAGCGGCCCAAGTCTAATCGCGAAGGGCGGCAACAATGAGCGCAGTCGATTGACCTTGAGAGAGGAGTAGCCGTGCCGCAGCAATTCATCGGCCGCGTCGTGGACGCCGACGCCGTTTTGCCTGCTAATACGATCGTGCGGCTGGCCGTGCCCGCGAGTGTGGCGGCTGCTGCGGTGCCGGGGCAGTTTCTGATGTTGCAGAGCGGCGGGCGCGATCCGCTCTTGCCGCGACCGTACAGCATCATGCGCGCAACCCGCGCCCCGCGCGAGGGGGAGGATGGCACGCTCGATCTCCTGGTCTTTACCGGTGGGCGCGGCGGGAACCAGTTGGCCGACGCCAACGCGGGCGACCCATTCCCGATCCTCGGGCCACTCGGCAACGGCTATCTGCTCGAAGGCAAGGTGCGCCGTGCCTTGCTGATCGCGGTCGGCCACGGGATCGCGCCGCTGATCGCTCTAGCGGAGTCGGCGCTGGCGCATGGCGTCGAGGTCGTCATGCTGGTTGGTGCGCCGACCGCCGCCAATCTGCTGCCGTTGCCCTATCTGCCGGAGGAGGCCGAGATTGTTGTCGCCACCGCCGACGGCTCGCGCGGGCATCATGGCGCGGTGACCGAACTGGTGCCGCCGTATATCGAGTGGGCCGACGCGATCTACGCCTATGCCCCGGAGGCGACATACAGCGCCCTGCGCGATACCTTGCGCGCCTATCGCGGCGCGCGGACGATCCCGCCGGTGCAGGCGGCGGTGGAGCGCTCGATGGCCTGCGGGATGGGGGTCTGCCTCGGTTGCGTCGTCGAAACGAACGGCGGACTCAAGACCGTTTGTCGCGACGGCCCGGTCTTCCCGCTCGAAACCCTCGTGCTGGGATAAGCAGGGCGGAAGCGGTCTTCGCTCACTGCTCCCAGCCGTCATAACGGGGAGCGTCGCGTATCGTGCTGGAATGCTGTGGAGGTACTAACGATGACTCAATCGATGCCCGGCGTCCAGCCTTCGGCGTCCCCAAGTAGTGCGGCGGTGCCCGATCTGCGGGTCGATCTCGCGCCGAATAACCCGCGGGAGTTGGTCCTGCAGAATCCGATCCTCGCCGCCTCGGGCACCTTCGGGTACGGCACCGAATATTCCGGGCTGCTCGACGTGCAATCCCTCGGCGCGATCGTCTCGAAGGGGGTGACCTACCGGCGGCGACGCGGCGCGCCGATGCCCCGGATTGCGGAGACACCTGCCGGGATGCTCAATGCGATAGGCTTGCAGAATCCCGGTATCAGGGGCGTCATCGCCAAATATCCGCCGATCTGGTCGAAGTGGTCGGTGCCGGTGATCGTCAATCTGGCCGGTGACTCTGTCGGCGAGTTCGCCGAGATGGCGGCGATCCTCGACGAGGTGAGCGGTGTCGCCGGGCTCGAACTGAATGTCTCCTGCCCGAATGTCGATGCGGGCGGGATGTTCTTCGGCACCGATCCCGATCTTGCCGCCGAAGTAACCGCCGCCGTGCGCGCCGCGACCTCCCTGCCGGTGATCGTCAAACTGACCCCGAACGTGACCGACATTGTCTCGATCGCCCGCGCCGTGGTCGATGCGGGGGCCGATGCCCTCTCCCTGATCAACACCCTGCTGGGAATGGCGATCGACATCCGCCGCCGCCGCCCGGTCCTCGGGAATATGACCGGTGGGCTCTCCGGCCCCGCCGTGAAGCCGGTCGCCGTGCGGATGGTCTATCAGGTCGCGGCAGCGGTAGATGTCCCGATCATCGGGCTCGGGGGGATCGCCACGCTCGAAGACGCGCTCGAATTTTTCATGGCCGGGGCCACCGCCGTGCAGATCGGCACCTCGACGTTCACGAACCCCGCGACGATGTCCGGTATCCTCGACGGTTTGCCGACCTGGCTCGCGCGGCAGGGGTTCGCCTCCGTCCGCGAGATCGTCGGTCTGGCGAATGATCAGGTTCTTGCCCGCGCCGCTGGCGCGTAACGTCCTGGCGCGGGCAGCGCGTGACAAAAGGGCGGTTCCGCCGTTTATCTGTCGGATTGAAGGGAGGGTGGTACGGGATGACGATTGATGTGGCGGCCATCTTACGCGAGGTCGGCGCGATGCAGGAGGGGCATTTCCTGCTGTCGTCGGGACGCCATGCCGATCGATACATCGAGAAGTTCGCCCTGCTGATGCGCCCGCGCGAGACCGAGCAGGTCTGCCGCATGATCGCCGAGCATTACGCGGATGCCGCGATCGACACGGTCGCCGGGCCGACGACCGGCGGTATCCTGCTCGCCTTCGAGATTGCGCGTCAACTCGGCATACGCGCCGTCTATGCCGAGCGAGCGACGAACGGGCCGGAGCGCGAGTTCCGCCGCGGGGCGACCTTCCGCACTGGCGAACGTGTGCTGGTGATCGATGACATCATGACCACCGGGGGTGCTATTCGTGAGACGCTGGCCGCCCTCGCGCCATACGCCGTCGAAACGATCGGCGTCGCCGTGCTCGTAGACCGTAGCGGTGGTCGGGTTGATCTGGGCTTACCGCTCTTCGCCACGCTCCAGACCGATATTGCCACGTTCGCGCCCGATGACTGCCCGCTCTGCCGGGAAGGGTTGCCGCTGGTCAAGCCCGGCACCACCGTGGCTCCCGGCGGGCAAACTGCCACCTGAGTAGCGTTTTTTCGCTGTTTTCGTCGTGGAAGTAATACGAAGGTCGTTACCGATGAATATCCCGACCGGGTACAGTATGCGCTCGCCCACGATGGCCGATCTCGACGCCGTACAGCGCCTGATCGCGGCGGTCGATCTCGCGGAGGTCGGTGAGAGTGACGCCGATAACGACGATCTCCGCCTCGATTGGGAGAAGGCCGATCTCGCGCGTGATGCCTGGCTGGTCCACGCGCCGGATGGGCAGCTTGTCAGCTATGCGCTCGTCACCGATCGCGCCCATGTACAGGTCACCGCCGATGTCTACCTGCATCCCGACCATTATGGTCGCGGTATCGGCACGGCGATCAATCGACGCACGGAGGAGCGCGCCGCGCAGCATCTCGCTCTCGCCCCGGTTGATGCGCGCGTCACGCTCGGCACCTACATCAATGCTCCGAACGAGCGTGCCGCCGCCCTCTTGGCAAACGAGGGCTATACGTTGCTCCGCCATTTCTGGCGGATGGGGATCACCCTCGACGAAGCGCCTGCGGCACCACGTTGGCCCGCTGGACTCACCACCCGCCCCTTCGATCCGGCGTGGGATGCCCCCGCCGTCTACGCGGCGATCACCGAAAGCTTCGGGGACATGTGGGGCTACATCCCGCCGGAGTACCCGTATTGGCACGGATTCATGATCGAGCGCGACGACTTCGAGCCCGCCCTCTGGACAGTGGTCGAGGATGGCGACCAGATCGCCGCTGTCGCCTGCGCTTATCGATTCGCCGATCATGGACATCTGCGGAGCTTGGCCGTGCGTCGTCCGTGGCGACGGCGCGGCCTGGCCCTTGCACTCTTGCAGCATACCTTTGGGCTGTTCTGGGCACGCGGGGAGCGCTCCATCGCCCTCGGGGTCGATGCAGAGAGCTTGACCGGTGCCACGCGCCTTTATCAGCGCGCGGGGATGCAGATCGTGCGCCAGTTTGCTCTCTGGGAGAAGGAATTGCGGTCGGGCGTCGATCTGAGTACGCAGCAACTGGCCGAGTGAGGCCGACTATTTGCGCCGCTTCAGTCGCCAGCCACCAGCCCACGCTCATCTGCGCCGCGTCTCTCTGTCTTGACAGGTTGGCGCGGCGTTGCTATACTTCGCGTCGCGTCGTAAGTCATGGACCTGCGACGATTGTGGGGCGCATTCGTCTAGCGGCCTAGGACACCGCCCTCTCAAGGCGGAGACCACGGGTTCGAATCCCGTATGCGCTACCAAATTTCGGCAAGGCCCACGTCGCATATGACGTGGGTTTTTGTTTTGCCCGTTGCCAGCGAAGGAGGGTCGGTGAAGCGCGAAGAATTTGAGCAGATGTATGCCGCCGAAGATCGCCTCTGGTGGTACCGCAGCCTGCGCGATCATGTGGTGGCATCACTCGGCCTCGATGAGGGTCGAGATCGGCCCGCATTGCGAATCCTCGACGCTGGCTGCGGTACCGGTGGGATGTCGTCGCGCCTCGAACCGTACGGCGTGGTGATCGGGATCGACCTCGCGCCATTCGCCATCGCCGTCTGTCGGGAACGCCGCTCACTCGCCAACACGGCGGTCGCCTCGATCACCGCGCTCCCCTGCCCCGATGCTTCCTTCGATTTGGCGGTCTCGCTCGATGTGATCAGCGACGCTGGGACCGGCAATGATGCCCTCGCGCTGGCCGAGTTGGCGCGCGTGCTGCGCCCAGGGGGCCGCCTCTGCCTCAACCTCCCGGCCTTCCGCTGGTTGGCCGGGGAGCACGACGTGGCGGTAGAGACGAAGCGGCGCTATACCCGCTCCGAACTCCTGCCCTTGCTCGCCCAAGCGGGCTTCATCCCCGAGCGCCTGACCTATTGGAATAGCTTCCTCTTGCCCGCCGTCGCCGCCACACGCGCTCTATCGCGCCTGCGTGGCCTCGATGCCGCCACCGCGCACTCCGACATCACCGTCCCTGCCGCGCCGATCAACGGCACCCTCCGTGCGATCAACCAACTGGAAGGCCACCTCCTGCGTCGCACCGATCTGCCGATCGGCTCATCGCTGCTCTGTGTTGCACGGCGGGCATAAGTAGCAGTATTGAGTCGGTAGTCCGTAGTCCGTAGTAGTTGCGCGGTGGCGATAAAACTCCGTGCCAGCAACAAACCTTCTACGGACTACGGACCACGGACTACGGACTACCAACTGGAACCCCCATGCGTACCGTAGACCTGATGAATCGCATCGCCGAGACCGATAACACCTTTGCGCTCGACGCCGGGCGCTGGCAAGGGAAGTGCCTGATCTGCAACGGATGGCTCAGCTTCGATGCCCGGACCGGGTTCGGTGCCAATATCGAGCACATCTATCCGCGCTCGCTCGGCGGCGATAACGCGCTGCCGAATCTTGGCCTGACCCATCCGCGTTGTAATGGGGAAAAGGGACGGAACTGGGATCCGAAACGCCGCCATCGCGGTGATCCTGAGCGCTACCAGTTGCTGGTTAAGCAGTTATTACAACGTCGCCAGGAGCGTTGGCGCGAAGGGGTATGAGCCTCACGCAGTCGGTCGATCGCGGTACGCCCTATGGGTGAGGCGTTTCCCTTCACCGCGAAGCCCCAAGGAGGGTGAGGATGAGCAGAATCTGGCTCGGCCTGGTGATGCTGGCGTCAGGGCTGGCGATCGGCGCAACCGTCGCCGGCACAACATTATCACAGCCCGCACCACGGTATTCGACCACGGCGCAAATCGATGGACAAATCTACGGTGGCCCCTCGATCCGCTTCTACCAGCAGCCTGATCACACCATCGCGTTCGATCTCGATTATGGTACCGGCTGGCGCTTCGGCGGCAATCTCGGTGGCGAAACGTTACAAGCGGGCGAGCGGCTGGCGGCGATGTATCTCGATCACTACATCTATATCTTCACCACCAACGGCTCGACCGGTGCCAACTATTGGAAGCGCGACGATCCCGATACCGGATTCGATCGGTGGTCGCCAGCCTGGCAACCATGGGTGCCGTAGCACGAATTTTTGGGTATGTTACGACTTCGATACGAGAAAAACACCGCCGCAGATGATCAGAATCCCCGCCCAACGGGTGGGGCTGATCGCTTCGTCGAAGATGAGGCGGGAGAGCAGCGCGGTTACGACATAGCCTAAGGCGAGCAGCGGGTAGGCATAAGAAAGTTGGACACGCGAGATCACCGCGAGCCAGAAGATCGAGGCGCTGAAAACGAGGACGAAGCCGAGCAGGATCGGCACCTGGGTGAAGACCCGGAAGAGCGTCGGGATCAGCGTCGCGGGGCTGAGATCGAGAACACCAAAACGGTTCATCCCATACTTGAGCAGGAGTTCACCGACGACGGAAAGGCAGATCCCCGTCAGCAAGAGCGCGATCACCATCGGGGTTCGAGCCTCCTTCTGCTTTTGTACTGCTGTGATCGCGCGGGGCGCGGCCTGATCAGTTCTTGACGCTGACGCTATCGTCGGCAACTCATCGCTCAATCCGCCGCCGGCCAATATCGCGCCCTTTCCCTTTCCGCCCCGCCCCACGCGACACAAATAGTTAATCTGCCGCGACCGCCGTGCGAATCGCCACCGGGGTCAGCCAATCGCTATACTCCGGCGCTTTGCCCTGGACGATGTCAAAGAACTTCGATTGGATCGTTGAGGTGATCGGCCCGACCTTACCAGTTCCCACAGGGCGGCGGTCGATCTTCGTCACCGGCATGACCTGGACCCCGGTCCCGCAGAAGAGGATCTCGTCCGCCACGTACAATTCGGTGCGATCGATCTCGCGTTCCTCGATCGGGATACCGGCATCGCGCGCGATCTGCAGGACCGAGCGGCGGGTGATCCCCTCCAGGATATCTGCCGTGACAGGCGGGGTGATCAGCGTTCCACGGCGCACCATCATCATGTTGCAGGCGCTGCCCTCGCTGACCTTGCCGCGCGTATTAAGCAGGATCGCATCATCGAATCCGTATTCGGTCGCCTCGTCCTTGGTGATCGCCGAGTTGATGTACGACCCGGAGATCTTGCCGCGCGCCGGGATCGCATTGTCCTGCACGCGCGTCCACGACGAGACCATCACCGAGAGGCCATCGTCGGCGCTGTAGTAGTTGTTGAGGGGCAACATGTAGATCGCGAAGTTGCTCTCGACATTGGTCAAGGTCGGCCCCAGGTCGAGACCGGACTTGTAAGCGTATGGGCGGAAATAGACGTTGCCGGTGGGCGCGTTTTTGCGCGTCAGTTCAACGGCAATATCGTAGAGCCCATCGACATCGACCCCGAGATCGATCTTAATCAAGCGCGCCGACTGGCTGAACCGGGTCATATGATCGCGCAGGCGGAAGATATTGATCGTGCTCCCGTCCTGGTCGAGGTAACCGCGTACCCCGGCAAAGACCCCGGTGCCGTACTGGAGCGCGTGGGTAGCGATGCTGACCTTTGCGTCCTCGATCGGGATGATCTTCCCCTCGAAGTAACAATAAGGCAGATGGGAAACCTGCATGGCGGATTATCCTTTCCGTGGGCGATCAATGGGCAGTTCGCCGCCTGTACGCGCGGGTCGATGATGCGGGTAAGATTATGCGCGTCCGGCTGCCCCGATATCGGCGTAGTATACCACCGGGTACGGGCCGCAGGCGTTCCTACGCGGCGGTGTGCCCCAGCTACTCGGCGGCGGCGTAATGCTCCCAGTAGCGGCGATAGAACGCGACCGCGTTTGTGAGGCCGTCGCGCAGCGACGTCTTCGGTCGCCAGCCGAGCGCGGTGGTGATCTTGGTGTAATCGGTGTAGACATCCCCGATGTCGATCGCCTTGCGCTCCGGCGGGAACGGCACGAGGCGGTAGCCGCCGGGACTCGCCGCCACGTCGACCAGCACGTCGACCGTCTCGCGCAGGCTGAGCGGGTCACCCCCGAGGTTGAAAATTTGCCCCTCGGCGGCGGGCGTCGTCGCCGCGAGCAGGATCGCCTCGACCACGTCA
>DATCMP010000820.1:0-10195 GCA_036563365.1 Thermomicrobiales bacterium | reverse complement strand
ACAGGTTTGAAGAAAACCAAACACTTCGGATTTCTACCGACGTTTTCTCGCGACTCACGACCCACGACTCACGGCCCCCATCGCTTCCACCACGGGCGTTTTTCGTCTTGTTGCGCGGGTGGTGACTGCGGCTCGGGTTCTGCTTCGCCGCGCAGGATACGATCACGGCGTTCTGTCTCGCCTGCTGCGGCTTCCCGCCCGCCGACGCCGCCACCAGCCGGGGTGAGAAACGAGGCGTCGGGTACGGGGAGGTATCTGCCGCTGGCGGCGTCGATCCCCGCATTACTGAGGAGTTCGCGACGGATCCGCTCGGCGTGCTCGGGCGCGGCGAAGTAGTAGCCGACGACCTGCCAGAGCTGGCGCACCGCTTCCTCGTAGTCGGGTGTGCGTCGTCGCGCCACGATCTGCCGCCCGCGCTTCGCGGTCGCCTCGAAGCCGTAGCTCACTTCCCACTCATCGCCGACCCGATTCAACGCGGCGAAGTTATCATCCTCGCTCCAGTTGAAGCCGCCGCGCCCGCCGCCCGTCATCCCCTCGCCCTCACGCGCACCGTTCCTGCCTCGCCTATCGCATCATAGGGGATAGCTGGGCGTGGTGCAAAGATCGCCGTATCGGTCTCTCTGCAGCGGAATCACTTTAGATGTTACGATGACTATGCACCAGCCGGGATGCTCGTCCGGCATCTTGCATTGGGTGCCTCACAGAAGTGCTCGCATGCGATCTCTGTCTTGCGGGACAACGCCCTTTCTTTCGAGACGGGATGTGTGGTAGTCTAGATCGAGCGCTATTGTGGCCGTTCACGAGTATGCGGATGCGTGCTATGGGCGAACACCGATGGAGGAAACGGATGAGCGGAACATACGACTCTCGTGCCGAGCGGCCGCAACTCGTCGTGCCCTACGTCACCGAGGACACGAGTCGCGGGGAGCGGGTGTACGACGTCTACTCGCGGTTGCTGAAAGACCGGATTATCTACCTCGGCACGGGGATCAATGATCAGGTCGCGAACGCGATCGTGGCGCAGCTGATCTTCCTAGCAGGGGAAGACCCGAAGCGGGAAATCTCGATCTACATCAACAGCCCCGGTGGTCAGGTCTATTCCGGTCTGGCGATCTACGATACGATGCAGTTCATTTCCTGTGACATCGCGACCTACTGCATCGGGATGGCCGCCTCGATGTCCGCCGTGATCCTGATGGCCGGGACGAAAGGCAAGCGCTTCGCCCTGCCGAATGCGCGCGTCCTCTTGCATCAGGGCTCGACCGGCTTCCAGGGCGCGATTCCCGATGTGGAGGTACAGGCTCGCGAATCGCTCCGTCTGAGCAAGACGATGAACGAAATCATGGCCCTGCACACCGGTCAGCCCGAAGAGAAGATGAAGAACGACACCGCGCGCGACTTATACCTCAGTGCGGACGAGGCGCGCGAGTACGGCGTGATCGATCATGTCGTGAACGCGACCAACCTGGCGTTGAACGGCACTTCTCCCAGCAAACCGTAAGCCCGATCACCCCGCACAGCGGGTACATGAACGAAACGGGGGCGGCACATGTGCCGCCCCCGTTCGCTATCCCGAAGACGATGATCGCCTTGCTGCCTATGACAATAAGGCCACGCACTCGACCTCGACCTGCGCCCCGGCGGGCAGGCGGGCGGCTTGCACGGTGCTGCGAGCGGGCGGCTGCGCGGTGAAATATTTGGCATAAACGGTGTTGAACGCCGCGAAATCATCGAGATTGGCGAGGAAGCAGGTGGTCTTGACGACCTGCTCGAACGAACTCCCGGCCTCGGCCAGCACCGCCGCGAGATTCTGCATCACCCGCTCCGTCTGCGCGGTGATGTCGCCATCCACGATCTTGCCGGTGGCTGGATCGAGCGGGATCTGCCCGGCGGTGAAAAGGAAGCCGTTCGCCGTGATCGCCTGCGAGTATGGCCCGATCGCCGCCGGGGCCGCCGTTGTCGCGATAACTTCCTTGCCCATTGCTCGCCTCCTCCCCATCTATTGGCTGTACGCCTGCACGCGTTGTTGTGCGTGTGAGTACATCACGCGCGGCGTATGCTAGCCCAGCGGATGCGGTATCGGCAAGTCGCCTCTGGTGTCACGCTTCGGATACCTGTACCGCTATCGCCGCGCGAGGAGCACCGCGGTGTCGCCGCCCTGATCGCCGTCGACGACGACGCGCCAAGCTGGATCGTCGCGCAAGACGCCGATCAGCGGGCTATCGGGGGGCAAGAGGATCAGGCCGATATCGTAGCGGGCCAAAACATCGCGCCAACCGGGCTTGAGCCTGGTCACGGTGATGTACTCCTCCAGGAAGTCGCGACCGTAGAAATCGACGCGCGTGTCGATGAAGACCGGGCGCTCAGGCAGGTTGGCGATCAGGTAGCCGCCGAAGCCGTCCTCGTTGAGGAGCTTGCCGCCGGGATTGTCGCGTAGGTAGGCCAACGACTCGGTCGGGTAGGCTTTCAACTGGGGCTCGCGCCCGATCTGGGCCAGCGGGTTGCCGAAGACGATCCCCGCCATCGTCGCCAGGACCAGCCCCGCCAAGGCCCAGTTGATCGTCGCGGTGAGACGGTTCTCGCGATACGGCCATTCCGGGCCGCGCCAGCGCACGGGCAACTGCTGGGCGATGATCGGGATCACGACGAGGGCGTAGAGCGGGACGTGGCGCATCGCCGAGAAGCCGAGGTAGGTGAAGGCCACCGCCCAGAGCCCGAGGGTGTAATCGAAGCGCGGGCGGCGCAGCCCCAGCGCGACGAGGAGGATCACGCTCATGCCGAACGCGAGCCCCATCGGCTCGCGGAAGCTCGGCGGCTGCCACTCCTGAATATAGCGCATCGTCGCGCTCTCCCCGCCGATGAAGCCGAGCGGGTAGAGGAGCAGCTTGGGGCCGATCGGATTGACCATCGCCGCTACGAGCGAGGCGAGCAACACGAGCATCGCCGTCTTGAGTTCTGCAGCTTCGCTGCGGGTCCGCGCATTCAGCCACTCGCCGATGATGAATAGGCCCAGCGTCGCCAATCCCATGATCCACGCGCCGTGGAGATTAACCCAGAGGAGGGTGAGCGGTGCCAGCAACCAGAGCGCGCGGCGTTGACCGCCGCGGTAGAGGTAGAGGCACCAGAGTTCGATGCTGAGGAAAAGGGTGCTGAAGAGGTGCGGGCGCATCGTGATGCTCATGAACGAGAGCGCGAGCGTCCAGGCGACGAGCACCCCGGCCAGCGCGCGACCAGTGCCGAGCGCCCGGAGCAACAGGTAGTGGATGACATAGGTGCTGAGGACGATCAGGGCCATGAGCACGACGAGTCCGCGATAGCTGAAGGCGCGATAGCCGAGGTAGGTCAGCAACTCGAAGAGCCATTCGTGGACGACGAACGGCTGCCCCGCGCGGGTGTAAGAATAGGTATCGACCGTCGGCAGCGCCCGGTTCTGCCAAATATCCTGGCCGACGCGCAGGTGCCACCACCAGTCGTAATCGGTCTGCCGCATGAAGCAAAAGAAGAAGATCGCGGCGAGGATCGTCAGCGGCACGATCAGGCGGCGATCGAGGCCGACGAAAAAGCGCAACCCAGTGCGAGGCGAGGGGAGCGTCACCACCGGCGCGTCTGTTTCCAGCGGCGCAATCAAGAGGGCGTCGATGCCGCCGAGCGCGCGGTCGAGGAGTCGACGTGGATTAAGCAGTTGCGGTCGTTCTCGCGGCTTGCTATCGTCCGCTGCCTGTACCTGCCCGATCATCGGTAGCGCTCCAGTTCCGTTTGCATCGCTCAATTGCCTTTCCGCCGATAGAGATCGATCCCGTCGATCGTCGTCTCAATCTCATAATCACGCGCGACGATCGCGCGCAGCGTGCCGTCGGTATCGAAGCCCCAACGGTCGAATGCCTGCGCGCCGACGATGTAGCGCGGCGCGGTCGCCGGGGTGCCGATCCGCACCACTTGCTCCGCGAATGCGCCGGGGGTCCGCAAGAGTTCGCGGAAGTGGAGCCAGCGCGCGGCGGGGCGGCGCTGCGCGAGGTAGTAGATATCGGCGTGATCATAGGCGACATAAATCGTATCATCGGGCGCGGTGTGGGCGGTGAGGTACGCGGCGATCGGCGCCGCGGCGCTGACGCCCGGCTCCCATCCCGGGAGCATGCGCGGGTCTACGCCCGCGCCGAATCCACCGACGATCGGCAGGATGAGCGACAGGGTCGAGAGTCCGGCGCAACAGGCCAGCGCGAAGCGCGGCAAGGCGATCGGTCGTTGCAGGAGCCACCGACCGGCCAGGGCGAGGGCGATCGCCAGCGGCGGCAGGAGCTGCTGGTAATAGTGGAGGAACCAGTTCCCGCCGAGCGCCACGCCGCCGAGCGCGGTGAGTACCCAGAGGGCCAGGAACGCGCGCTTGTGGCGGTCGCCGTCGTGTGCGCTGATTCGCAGCCCGAGCGGCGCGAAGAGGAGGAGCGGCAGATGCCCCACGATGAAGAGGGTGTTGGTCGCGAAATAGCCGAACTGATAGGCCAATGCGCCGCCGAGCAGCGAATCCTGCCCGACGCGGTAGAAAATCACCGCGCTCAGATACCGCCCCGGGGCGGTGAGCAGCCCGTGTATCAGGGCGGGAACGAGACCAAGGAGCCAGCCGAGTAACCACGCGCCCTCGGCAAGCAGCCAGCCGCCACGCGTACCCTCGCCATTGCGCCAGCACCACAGGAGCCACAGTGTGCCTAGCGGCAGGAGCGCGACGCCGGACGGCTTCAGCAAGAGCGCGATCGCGCCCATGATGCCGCCAGCCACGAGCAGCAGGCTGCTGCGTCGTGTGCCGAGCGGCGTGTCATCGGCTTTGAGGAGCGCGCCGACGCCGAGGAGGAGGGGTAGAGTCATGAAGGGTTCGGCATTAGCATGATACCCCTCGACCCAGGGGACCGCCATCATTGCGGCGTAGAGGGTCGCGGCAGTGAGGCCGATGCTCCGGCCCCACTTTCGTGCGGTGATGATGAGGAGCGTCATCGTCGAGAGCGCGACCCACAGCGCGGCAAAAAGGTGGATACCGCGTGTCGTACCGAGGTTGAGCGCATCGATCAGGCGAAAGATGACGAAGATACCCTGCGGCCGGGTGATCGTGATGTTCTGGTAGAGGGTATCGCCGCGCGCCCACCAATAGGCCGCTGTCGCATAGCCACCCTCATCGGCGCTAATCGGCAGATCGAGATAGGGGAGACGGCTCAGGAGGACGCTTGCAACGAGGGCTACGATGGCGAGCGGCCAGGCCCATGCCGCGCTGCGCGACGCCGTTGACGCTTTCGTGGCCGTGCGCTGCCAGACTGCTTCCAGCGCGTCGTTCTTCATCGCTGAACCTTCTACGGTTGGATCCTTTTTACACTCCTCCCATCTAAACGCTTTTACGCTTTCCCCTCAATGGGCGAATGGTCCTGCATGTGCAGGACTTTCGTGCTGGGACCGTCGAAATGCGGGGATAGCATCCCGGTGCTGGCTATAGAAAATCCATACGAAGCGGCGCGCGAGGATTTCCTCGCGCGCCGCTCGTTTCACCACTCCGTGAAGGGTAATTAATCACATCTTCGGCAACACGCCTCTATCGGTTGGCGTGTTGCCAGCGGTCTGTTGTTGGGTCTGGTACTCAACGCCGACGACCGGCGGAACGACCGCCGGATGCCGCCGCGCGCGCGGGGCGCCCATCATCGGTCTGTGGCAGCGCGACGGCTTCATCTGTCGAATTGTCATCGAGCATGACGAAGGTATAGATCAGCGCGGCGAGGATCGCCCCGATGATCGGGCCGACCCAGTAGACCCAGGCGGCGGTCCACTCCTGCTGCACGAGCATCGGCCCGAACGAGCGTGCAGGATTCATCGCCGCGCCGCTGATCCCGCCGCCCATGCAGATGTCCATCGTGATCGTCAGGCCGATCGCCAGTCCTGCGATCGACGCAGGGCCGCGCTTGTCAACCGCGACGCCGAAGATGACGAACATCAGGAAAAAGGTCAGCACGATCTCGACCACGAGCGCCTGACCTGCAGAGATGCCCGACCCGGGCAGCGGTGTCCCTAATTTCACCGCATCGACCGCGGCGGCGGGGAGGGTGGCCTTGAGCAGGCCCGCCGCCGCCGTCGCCCCCAGGAGTTGGGCGACGATGAACATCGCCCCCCGCACATACGGCAATTTACCCGCTGCCATGAGCCCGATCGCGATCGCCGGATTGTAGACGCCCCCGGAAATATGACCGCCTGCCGCGACGAGCAAGCCGATCGCGAGGCCGTGCGCCAGCGCGATCGCGACCAGATTACTCCCCTGCGTCTGGATGATCGCGCCGGCCCCCATGAAGATGAGCGCGAATGTCCCGATGAACTCCATCAGCAACGCCGCGATCTCTTTGCGCCCGTTCGGCATCCCCCGCTCCCTTCTCCAGCTGTCCTCCCGTTGTCACCCCGCGTTGATCTCCGGGGGTGATTGTACTCGGTCATAGCATCGGGAGAAAGAGGTGGGTATCCCGAATGATCGGCGTGTCAAGATGTCCGGTGTGCCTGACATCGAGGCGTTGCCCATGCTACGTTTAACCGTGACTCGAAGGGGAGCATTATGAGGAGTATCCGCCGTGAACAATGAAGATCTGAAGGGCAGCCGTCCTGCTGGCACAGTCCGCAGGCTCCCTTTCGCTGCGGACCATCGCCCGTGGTCGCCGCCAGGGCGGGCGTTTGCGATGTGGCAAGTCTGGCATGATCTCCTCTTCGCGCACTGGCCGGTGCCACCTGAGATGCTGCGCCCGACGATCCCGGCCGGGCTCGATCTCGATCTGTTCGAGGGGCGGGCATGGGTCGGTGTGGTGCCGTTTCGGATGAGTGGGATCCGGTTGCGCGGCCAGCCGTTCGCCGCCCCCTGGGTCGGAGCCTTCCCGGAGTTGAATGTCCGCACCTATGTCACCGCACCGGGTGGCGACCGACCGGGCGTCTACTTCTACAGCCTGGATGCGGCCAATCCGGTCGCGGTCGCCCTCGCGCGCCGCTGGTATCATCTGCCCTACTTTTTCGCCCGGATGTCGAGCCGTGAGCGCGCGGGATGGATCGAATACGAGAGTTGGCGTGCTCACCCCGGCGCGCCGCGTTCGCGTTTCCGGGGGCGCTATCGCCCGGTCGGCGTGCCGTTCCGGGCGCAGCCGGGGTCGCTCGAAGCGTGGCTGACCGAGCGCTACGCTCTCTATACCACCGACAAGGGCGGGCGACCGCTGCGTGGCGAGATCCACCATCTCCCCTGGCCGTTGCAGCCCGCCGAGGCCGAACTCCAGTTCCACGCCCTGACCGCGCAACACGGGATCGCATTGCCGCAAGCCCCGCCGTTGCTCCACTTCGCGCGTCGGCTCGACATCGTCGCCTGGACCCTCGCGCCGTTCGCCCGTTAGCCGTTGGGATAGCGGGCACACGATCCGCCTGACCGATAGGGGGTAGACGAGCGCGGCGTTCGGTTGCTACACTCAGCGCGACGGGGGCGTACGTATAGGTGCGCGACGAAGGCAATTCACCCTGATAGCCGCCGGTTCAGGCTGGCAGCGGAAAAACAGGAAGGTGCCCGATGAACCGCCGTTCTTTCGCGCAACTGCTGGTGGTGCCGTTGCTGACGATGGCGTGCGGCGGCCAGACGGCGACGAATGCGCCGACGAGTGCCCCCACGATCGCTCCCACGACGAGCGCGGCAACGGCTGCGCCAACGGCTGCGGTTGCTCCCTCCGCCCCGGCGGCGACGGCATCGCGCGCCGCCACCGTTACGCGCGCCGCCACAGTCGCGCCCTCGGCGGCGGTCGCCAGTCGAACGGCCTCGCCGCCCATGGCGGGTGCGACCGCAACCCGTGCCGCCACCGGCGTCGCGACCCCGACTGTCGCGACCCCCCGCGCGGGCGGTGTTACACCGGTTGCCCCACTTGGCACCGTGTCGGCCGGCTGGCAGACCTATGGCGGCAACTCGCGCGTGCCGTTTGCGATCGCCTATCCGCCGGGCTGGACCGTCGACGACTCGCGGGCGGGCGAAGGGCGGGTCTATTTCTACGGGCCGGGGGTGCGCGAGCCGTTCGAGGATGCGCTGTGGGTCTTGATCGCGACAACGGGACGGGCCGAACCGACCGCGAATATCGATGTGCTACGCAATCAGTACTTCGCCGCCGAGTTGAAAGAAGCGCACCCGGAAGCGGGGATCGATGTGACGCGCGCGAATCAATTCTCCGGGCTCACCTTCGCCTCGCTCGGTGCGACCTTCGATGTCAATTACCAGCTCTGCTACGCCTATATCGGCCTGGGCTTGCGCGGCCAGGTGCCGTGGCGCTTCCGCCTCAACTCGCGGTACAGCGACTATAGCGTGAATCTCGATAACACCTTCGGGCCGATGATCGCCTCGTTGAATATCTACAATAACCCCTGATCCCTGGATTATCGTATTGCGTGTCCCTGCGATGGGCGGGTGCGCTCCACTATACTTACAGCCGTCATGGTCGCTGCTGTGGTGGTAGCCCTCTGTACCGTGCGACGATAAAGAATGGAGCGATGGTGATGAAAAGGGGTTATGTGATTGGCCTCGGCGTTGCCGCCGGGGTGGCAGGCGCGGCGGTGTTGGGGCGTGAGCAACTCGCCGCCATGGCGTCTCGCGCCGCCGGGCGGGATGATGCCCCGATCGAGAAGCAGTGGGCGTTCGATAGCGGCGAGTTGCGGACGCTGATGGATCGGGTCGTCGCCGAGCAGCAATCGATCGTCGCCGCCGCCGAGACACCGGTCGAGCGTGAGCGTGCGGCGGCGTTCCAGAAATACTACGAGGGACGACGCGCGGCGGCGCATTAATCTGCGGCTCACCCGATAAGGCTGATACGCGCAGCGAGATCGATAAGGGCGGCACCGGGAATAAGTTCGGTGCCGCCCTTGTGTCTGTTGTATGAAGCGGGGATTAATCGATTTCCTGGCGGCTCAGTACCACGGGCTCGTGGCGCGGCTCGGGCTGATTCGGGAGCGGCGTGGCAACCGAGGCGACCGGCTTGCGCGTCGGCTCCAAGGAGACCGATGACGTGACCGACTCCTTAATATCCTTGAGGTCGTCGCTGCTGCGCTTGAACTCGCGGATCCCCTTACCGAGCGATGAACCGAGCTCGGGGAGTTTGCTTGGCCCGAAAACGATCACGATGATGGCGACGATCAGAATGAGGTGCATCGGCTGTAGCGCGCCTAGTCCCATAGTTCCCCTCTTCCCTGACGATGTGACGGAACAAGCGTATCATGACGGCCAACGTCTCTTATCAGGACGTATGCCGGGTCGGCAAAGTTCCGCACCGACCTCACACGCCTATTAAAGCGCGAAACGTACCGGAATGCCAGCGCCGTCTATCGCTGGCCGCTGATCGCCGGGGCATCGCTGCTGACCGGTTTTGCGCCCCTTGCGCCAACTTCTAGCTCCTACTACGCAATCGGGTGCCGCCCGGATGCCTCGCCCAGCCGCTGTTGCCGCGTGCTATAGTGCGGAATGTTGCTCTATGCCGTCGGATCATCGCTAAGGCGAGTAAAGGAGATCGACCGATGTACGAAGGGATGTTTGCCGAGAGTATCAGGGTGTGCGGTTACAATGATGAACTCGTCGCGGCGTATTATGCCCGACCGCTCGGCCCCGGCCCCTTCCCCGGCGTGGTGGTCATCCACCATATGCCCGGGTGGGATGAGTGGACCCGCGAGGTGGTGCGGAAGTTCGCGCAGCACGGCTACGCCGCGATCAGCACCCACCTCTATTCGCGCCTGGGCGAGGGGAGCCCGGATGATGTCGCCGCCCGCGCTCGCGCGCAGGGCGGGGTGGCCGATGATCAGGTGATCGGCGATGTCGCGGGTGCGGCGGCGTTCCTGCGCGCTCAGCCCTACGCCAGCGGCAAGGTCGGCGCGATCGGCTTCTGCTCCGGCGGGCGGCATACCTACCTCGCCGCCTGCCGGCTGCCCGAGCTCGATGCCGCCGTCGATTGTTGGGGCGGTCAGGTGGTCGTCGATGACCCGGCGCAGCTGAGCGAGAAGCGCCCGGTAGCCCCGCTCGATCTCACCCCGCACCTCGGGTGTCCGCTGCTCGGCATCTTCGGCAACGAGGATCAGAACCCCACACCCGAGCAGGTCGACCGAACCGAGGCGGCGCTGAAAGAGCACGGCAAGACCTATGAGTTCCATCGCTACGATGGTGCCGGGCACGGCTTCTTCG
>DATCMP010000818.1:0-3878 GCA_036563365.1 Thermomicrobiales bacterium | reverse complement strand
GGTTTCGCCTGCGTTTCGTTAGTTCTCATCTTTACTAGTGGCACGTAGCGAAATCAAGGCCACCGCAGCGCCGCCACCCTGATCGGCCCCTCGCACTATCCCTTTATGGAGCAGCATACGGATGAAAAACCTCATCTTCGTCGATTGCGAGGCGACCGGCCCCTGCCCCGGCAAGGGAGAGTTAACCGAGTTCGGCGCGGTCGAATACACGAGTCGGCAATCGTTCCACGGCATCCTCTTCGCCTCGCGCCCGAGCGACGCGAATCCCGCCCTCTCCGAGCGCACCGGCGCGGCGTTCGATCCGGTCGTCGTCTTCGGCGACTTCGCGGCGTGGCTGACTTCCGTGACGACCGGTCGCCCGATCTTCGTCAGCGACAACCCCGCCTACGACTTCCAGTGGATCAATTACGGCTTCCACCACGCCATCGGTCGCAACCCCTTCGGCCACTCGGGGCGACGGATCAGCGATTTCTATGCCGGGCTCACGGGCGATTTCACCAACAGCCAGGCGTGGAAACGCCTGCGAATAACGCCACACGACCACAACCCGGTCCACGACGCGCTGGGCAATGTCGAAGCGTTCGAGCGGCTCATGCGCGGCGAACGCTAGCCTCGCGGAGAAAGTCACAACGCCATGACCGCCGATGCCCCGCTGATCCTGACCCTGGCGCTCGACGCCGCGACCCAGGCACACCTCGACGCGCTGCGCGAGGCACATTTCCCGCCCGCGCGCAACTACCTCGCCGCCCACCTGACCCTCTTCCACCACCTCCCCGCCGAAGAACGCGACACGATCGCCGCAGATCTGGCCGAAGTCTGCGCCGCGCGCGGGCCGCTGGCGCTGACGGCCAGCGGCGTCCTCTTCTTCGGGCGTGGCGTCGCCTATGGCTTCGCGGCACCGGACCTCGACGTCGTGCGCGCGGAGTTGGCGCGACGCTGGTGGCCCTGGCTCACGGCACAAGACCGCCAGAAATTCCGCGCCCACGTCACCGTGCAGAACAAGGTCGCCCCCGCGCAGGCCCGCGCCCTCCATGAACAACTGAGCGTCGACTTCGCCCCGTTCACCGCGACCGGCGAGGCGCTACTGCTCTGGCGTTACCTCGGCGGTCCGTGGGAGTCGGTCGCGGCGTATCCTTTCGGAGAGTCGGAGGGACCAGTGCCTGACCGTCCTGGCTAATGCCAGACGCTCATCGCTAGACCTCAAATGCGAGGCATGTCCTCTTCCTCAGGTGCGCGCTGGAAGCAGGACGACGAGTAGCACTCTATCCCTCACCACTGTGCCTTCACCCATCCCCGCTCCGCGTGCTCCTTCCCCGCTGCGTTCAACCGCCCCCTATTTCATTCCCTCTCTGTGTCCTCTGTGCGCTCTGTGGTTCAACTCCGTCCCCCGTCCCCTCGTCTCTGCGGCGAACCATGCCCCGCACCCCTACCGCCCCGTGTAGGCGATCCGGTAGACCGCCCCCGCCACGTCATCGCTGACGTAGAGCGCGCCATCCGGGCCGACGATCAGATCGACCGGATTGCCCCAGAGGTTGCCATCCGCCCCAACCCAGCCGACCGCGAAGTCGCGCGGCCCAGCCCCCTGCCGACCCGGCACCATCGAGACGAAGACGATCCGGTGGCCGTCGCGATACGGTTTGTCGAACGGGCCATGCTCCGCGATGAAGACCCCATTGGCGAACGGCGCCGGGAACCGCGCGCCCTCCGAGAAGCGGAAGCCGAGCGGCGCACTGTGGGGCGGCAGTAGGACCAGCGGCGTCTCGACCGCCGTGCGGCAGAACTCCTCCTTCCCCGCGCCCACGGTCGGGTCGGGCGCGGGCGGGCTGCCGAAGCAGTAGGGCCAGCCATAATTGACCCCATCGCGCAGCGGCACGAAGAAGTCATGGGGACGATCGGGGCCGAGGGCGTTGCGCTCGTTGCCGGTCGCCCAGAGGAGATTCGTGCGCGGATCGACGCCGAGCCCGACGGCATTCCGCAGCCCGGCGGCGAAGATCCGCCCGCCGCTGCCATCGGGGTTGAACTGGAGGACGGTCGCGCGGCGCTCGTCGGACCCCACGCAGAGATCGCAGTCGCTGCCGACCGACACGTACATCTTGCCATCAGCGCCAAAAATCACCGTGCGCGTATCGTGCGTGACATCGCCCGCGAGACCCACCCCGGGGCCACTCGGCAACGTCGGCACGATGATCTCGGCGGCACCGCGCGCCGTCAGGTCGCCGGGCGTGTAGGCGAAGCGGATGACCGACGCCTCCTGCGCGACGTAGAGGTAACCGTTGTGGAAGGCGAGCCCGTGCGGCTTGGCGAGCCCCCCGGCGAAGACCCTGGTGTCGTCGCTTACACCGTCGCGGTCGCGATCGGGCAGGACGATGATCTGCCCGTCATCTTTGCGCGAGGCGAAAAGATCGCCGTTCGGCGCGAAGGCCAGCATCCGCACGCCGGGCTGCCCCGCGACGAAGACGTTCGCGGCGAAGTCGGGCGGCAGGGTCAGCGTGCGCGAGGCCGCGAACGGGCCGCTGCGGAAGTGGGCGGGGACGGCCAGCGTCGTCGCGACCGACGCCACCGGGGCCTCGGGCGTGCCGGGATCGCCGACGATCCGGTTGCCGAGCAACCCGAGCAGCACCTCGTAGGGGGTGCCTTTGTTCTCCGGGTGGTACTCGAACCGGTTGCGCTCGAAATACTGCACGATATACTCGACCCCACTGGCCGGATCGCGCTCCCGAAATTCCTCGGAGAGCGGGAAGCCGTAGAGGGCCAGCCCGCCGTGCGTCTCCCAATAGACCTTGAACGAGTTGCTGAGGGTATGCCCTGTCTCCGGGAAGAAGGTTCGCTCGACCCCTTGCGGATCGCCGACGCGCCCGAACGGTGCCTCGCCCTCGCGCCCGATGATCGCCTGCGCTCCGAGCAGCCCGAGCAGGACCTCGTATGGCGTCCCGGCGTTCTCCGGGTGCCACTCGAACCGGTTCCGCTCGAACCACTGCACCGTGTAAATCCGCCCGTTGGCCGGGTTGACCTCGCGGATCTCCGCTGTGCGCGGATAGCCGAACTGCGCCAACCCGCCGTGCGCCCGCCAATAGCTGAGGAAGCCGTGCTCGTCGGAGAGGGTCAGCCCCGTCTCGGGGAAATAGATCTCCTCCGCCGCCACCGGGCGCGCGGGCATCGCCACCAACGCCAGCGGTGCGAGCAAGAGGAGCAGGATGAGACAGCGCGCGAGGGTGGAACGATGCACACGATCCTCCAAAACTTGATGCCACCGGCGCGGCACACCGTTGAACTGCTGATGGTGCAACGGACGACCGTGGGGATCGTTTCGCGGGAGGGGGGAGGGCAGCCCGGCACTGAAGTACCCGCTAGGGGCCTGCGGCCACGAAATACCCATGAAGGGCACAATGCCCGCCTCCGCGGGTTGGTTTCAATGAGAGACGGTGCCAAGCAGGAAAAGTATTGACTTTGGGCGACCTCAACCGGCGGAGGCTGGTTTCGTAGCCGCAGGCCCCTAGCCCGGATTTCAATCCGGGGCTCCCGGCACACAAAAACGGGGGCGGCACCCCATTGTGCCGCCCCCGTCGAAAAGCCGTCTTCGTTGTCGCGTATCGTGCCGACTTTACGGCTGGGTCAGGGTGAAGTAGCTGTTCAGTGCGCGCCACTCCGTCTCCGCGAACCAGCCCCGGTTAGCCGGCTGATCCCAACCATCCCAATTCGCCCCGGTGTTCGCCGCGCCCGGCAGCGCACCGGCGTAGTGGATGTAGGTCGCGATGTCCACGCGGTGCCCGGAGTCGCCGGGGATGTTCGGGTAGGCGCCGTTGTCCGTCTGATAGGTCCAGTAGCCCTTCTCGACCATGCCGCGGGTGATGAACGAGACCACCTGGGCGTAGACGACC
>DATCMP010000817.1:0-8360 GCA_036563365.1 Thermomicrobiales bacterium | reverse complement strand
CGTTCGCGCGGTCGAGGTGGCCCTGTCGCCACGCGAGCACTCCTGCACCGAGGAGCGCTTTCGCGCGCGGCGGAGCCAGACGATCCCCGTCGGCATCCCCCGAGGGGAGGGCCAGGGCGCGGGCCAACTGTTCCCGCCCCTCGGTGAGATGGCCGCGCACGTACCAATACCACCACAGCGCTCCGCTCAGGCGCAGGGCACCGTATGCCTCCCCCCCCGCGATCAACCAGTCGCTCGCCGCGCGCAAATTATCGGCCTCGCGCTCGAGGTGATCGAGCCAGGTTCGCTGTTGCGGACCTTGCAGATGGCGTTCCGCCTCCTCAGCAAGTGCGAGATAATGGGCCGCGTGTCGCGCTCGTGTCGACGCCTCCTCGCCGCTCGCGCGCAACTGTTCCGCCGCGTACTGGCGCACGACCTCCAGAGTGCGATAGCGGGCATGACCACCGTCCGCCTCGACCGACAGGAGTGACTTATCCACCAGGGAGCCCAAGAGATCCAAAACCTCTGCGGAACGCGCGGGAGAGGCGACCCCAGCGGCACGCTCGTCGCAGACGGCTTCCGCCGCCGCCAGGTCGAAGCCGCCGGCGAACGGGGCCAGACGGCGCAAGGCGACGCGCTCGGCCTTGTCGAGGGTGGCGTAGCTCCAGTCGAGCGCGGCGCGCAGCGTCTGCTGGCGCGTAGGGGCGGATCGGCTGCCACCAGTAAGGAGGGCCAGAGCGTCGTCGAGGCGCGCGGAGATTTGCGCCGGGGCGAGGTGCGCCAGGCGAGCAGCGGCGAGTTCGAGCGCGAGCGGCAGACCGTCGAGCCGCTGACAGATCATCATCAGCGCGTGGGCGTTCGCGGTGGTGAGGGCGAAAGTCGGCTGGCGCAAGCGGGCGCGCTCGACGAGCAGGGTCAGCGCATCGACCCCCGCCAGCACGGTTAGGTCGCCCTCGGTCAAGGGCGGCGCACCGGCATCGCGCGGTTCCGGCACCGCCAGGGGCGGGACCACCCAGGTCAACTCGCCGGGTACGCGCAATGCCGCGCGGCTGGTGGCGAGGATGTGCAACGCCGGGCAGGAGGTGAGGAGGGTCGCGCCGAGGGCGGCGCAGGCGTCGATCAGGTGCTCACAGTTATCCAGCACCAGCAGAAGTTCCTGCTGGCGCAGCGCTTCCACCAGCGTGTCGGTGAGCGCCCGTCCGGCCGCCTCGCCCACCCCTAGCGCCGCCGCCAACGCAGCGGGTACGAGCGCCGGGTCGGCGAGTCCCGCCAGTTCCACCAACCACACACCATCGGAGAATACGCCGACCAGATCATGCGCGACCGCCAGGGCGAGCCGCGTCTTGCCTGCGCCGCCCGGGCCGAGGAGGGTGACGAAACGCGGCGGGGGACCGGGGGGGCGTAGTACTTGCGCCCCCCTTTCTGTATCCCTGGCACCACGTTCGAGGAGTTCGCGCACCTCCGCTCGCTCGCGCAGGCGACCGACGAAGCTCGTGAGCGACGCGGGGAGGTTATGGGCGCGACGGACGTTGAGCGGGATGGCAGACGCATCAGGGACGCGGAGCGGTGCGGTTGTATCGGCGAGGAGTTGACGGTAGGCGGCCTCGCTCGCCGGGGAGGGCGCGACATCGAGTTCGCGCCGAAGCGCGTCGCGCAGTCGCGCCCAGTGGCGGACAGCCACGTCGCGTCGCCCCACCCGTGCATGGAGGCGCATCAGGGCGACGTGGGCCTCCTCATTCGCCGGCTCCTGTTCCACGGCGCGTTCGAGTGCGGCGATGGCGAGGTCGGGCGCGCCGCGTCCCTCCTGGAGTATGGCGAACTCGCTCAGCAAGGCCAGGCGCGTGCCACGTAGGGCCTCGCGGCGCCCCGCCGCCCAATCCTCGTAGCGGTTCTCCGGCAGCAGATCCCCGGTATAGAGATCGAGGGCAGCCTCGTAGAGGGCGGGATCGGATGAACGGCGCGCGGCGAGGGCGGCACCCTCGAAGGCGGCGACATCGACCCACACCGGCGGGACGAGGATCAGCCGTTCACCGGCGACGCGGAGTTGTGCAGCCGCCGGGCCGAGTGCGCGGCGCGCGGCGTGCAACGCCTGGTTGAGGCTGTTGCGCGCAGCGGCGGGATCAGCTTCCGGCCAGAGGGCTTCCAGGACCTCCTCGCGGTGCAGCGCGTGGCCTGCGGACAGCGCCAGCAGCTTGACGACCGCCTGCGCCTTCCGCCGCGCCCAGGCGTCATCGGGAATGGGCTCGTCGCCCACGGCCGCCTGAAAGCCGCCGAGGAGCCGGAGGCGTAGCGTGGGCGTCCCGTCCCCGGCACCCGGCACATCCCCGGGGATCGTGCTTCGCACCATCGTTCGTCCATCCCTCTGCTCGCTCGATTCTCGGAAGGTCGATGTGCGACACACCGCGGGTGAGAGCGGCGCAGCGGCGCCGGAGCGAACCTCTGCGCCACCCTCTCGGCGGGATCGTGATAGGGTGGTTGACGCTCTCCCCCGAAAGCTCCCGTCCCCGATAGCACCCCTTCCACGCGCTCATGGGGTATTGTACCCCGTCGGTGACGGGGGCACGATCGGCCTTAACTCGTCTCCGTAGGCACCTTGCACATAGGCGTGAGCGAGGGAGGTGCCTGATACCGCGAACCCATCCTGGCGTCGATTAGCTCAGCATCCGTAGGATTGCGATGCAACGAATGGCACCAGCACCAGAACTAAAGGCGCGCGGGACGTCCCGCCCGATTGCCCGTGGGCGCGGGTTCGAACCAGCGGAAGACAGGGTAGACGTACGGCCGCCCACTTGCGCCGCTGGCCGGTCTCGACCGTGGGCAGGCCGCAGCGGCCGGAGCACCCCCGCCCTGATCGGCCTGCCCAACCCGACGTGGCTCCCCGCCGCGTGCTATCCATGTGAACGGACGTGCGTGACATCGCGACCTCGACGCGCGTTCATCGTCGCGGGTGGCACGGCCGCCGACGACGGTGTCGGTACGGCGGCCACCGATAGGAGGGGGATCATGCGACGACGGGACTTCTTCAGGATGGGCGGGTTGCTCGCGGTGGGGGCGCTACGCCTGCCGCAGCTGGTTGGCGCGACCGAGGCCGCCGCGGCGGTCCGGCTGGCGATCGCGCCGGGGTACGGGCCGCCCGGCACGCCGTTCCTCATCACAGTCACGGGGCTCGCGGGCGGCGGGGCCTACACGATCGCGGTCTACCGCGTTGACGACGGCCTGCTCGTAGGCGAGCTGCCGATCGCGGCGGACGGCAGCGGCACGGTCGTGGCGACCTACGACTCGACCGGCGACGCGCCCGGCCGTTACCAAGCGGTCGTGATCGAGCGGGTGCGCGGCGGGCAGGTGACGCGCGGCGACTTCACGATCGCCGGGCCGAGCGGCGCGACCGCGCGCTTCTTCCCGGAGACCGGATTCGCGGTCGCCGGGCGCTTCCTGGCTCACTGGGAAACCTACGGCGGTCTGGCGCTCAACGGCTACCCGCTCAGCACCGAGCGCGAGGAGACGCTGGAGGATGGCAGGCGATACACGGTGCAGTACTTCGAGCGGGTGCGACTGGAATACCACCCGGAGAACGCCGCGCCGGATGACGTCCTGCTCGGCCAGTTCGGGCGGCGACTCCACCCCGCCGACCCACCCGCGGAGCCGATCATCGGCGCATTCTACTTCCCCGAGACCGGCCACAACCTCAGCGACCTCACCGCCGACCGGCGCACGGTGGTCAACTTCGGGCGCTTCTGGGACAACAACGGCGGCCTGCGCCAGTTCGGCTACCCGCTCAGCGAGATCTACCCGGAGCGGCTGGAGGATGGGAACACCTACCTGGTACAGTACTTCGAGCGGGCGCGCTTCGAGTACCACCCCGAGCACGCCGGCACCCCGGCCGAGGTCCTGCTCGGGCAGTTTGGCCGACGGATCCTCGCCGAGGTCGACGCGGCGCGCTGATCGAAGGGGAACCACTCGACCGCGCAGGTGATGGGTCCCTCGCCGGAGTCCCCGGCGAGGGACCCATCGTCACGAGCAACTAGTTCTGCGAGTGTGCCATCTTCGCGCAGAACCGCAATGAGGCGAGGATCCAGGCAGCAGGAAAGGATCGGTGATGCGCATCACCCGACTGGAGATCTTGAAGGTGCCACCGAGTTGGGTGTGGCTGCGCGTCCACACCGACGCGGGGGTGACCGGCCTCGGCGAGCCGTTCCTGGAGAATCACGGCGACAGCGTCATCGCGGAGGTCCGTCGGCTCGAACCGGTCCTGCTCGGGCAGGACCCGCTGCGGCGACAGGCGCTCTGGGCGGCCATGTACGCTGGCGGGAACGGCTATAAGGGTGGCCCGGTCACGCTCAGCGCGATCAGCGGGATCGACATGGCCCTCTGGGACATCGCGGGCAAGGTCGCCGGGTTGCCGGTCTACCAGCTCCTCGGCGGGGCCTGCCGCGAGCGCGTCCGCGTGTACCGGGCGGTCGGACCTGAGCCGCCGCATTGCGTCGCGCCCGGCCTCCCGTATCGCGCGGGCCGCTCGGCTGGCCCCGCCGCCGACTACGATGACCCCGCCGCCTGGGCCGCGTCCGCGCGGACGCTGGTGCATGAGTGGGGTTTCCGCTGCCTCAAGGTGCATTTCGGCCCGGGGGAGGGGTTGGCGGCCGCGACGCGGGTCGACCGCTATGCCGCGATCTTCGCCGCGGTGCGCGAGGCGGCGGGGCCGGGGGTGGACGTGGCCGTCGACATCCACAACCCGCACCCGAGCGTGGCGCGGCAGCTGATCGCGGCGCTGACCCCGCACCGGCCGCTCTTCATCGAGGAGCCGATGCCGGTCGAGCGCATCGACGTGCTGGAACAGGTCGTGCGCGGCACCGACGCGGCGATCGCCGCCGGGGAGCGCTGGATGGGCAAGTGGGCCTTCTTCGACGCGCTCAGCCGCGGGCTCCTCGCGGTCGTGCAGCCCGACCTCGCCCATGCGGGCGGCATCACCGAGTGCCAGAAGATCGCCGCGATCGCCGAGGCGGCCTATGCCGCGGTGGCGTTGCATTGCCCGCTCAGCCCGCTCGCCCTCGTCGCCTCCCTCCAGCTCGACGCCGCCCTGCCGAACTTTCTCGTGCAGGAGCACAACGAGGTCAACGACTGGCGCGAGGGCGGGCGCACGCTGATCGGCAAGGGCTACCTCAAGGCTCCACTCGTGCTTGACGACGACGGGTGCTTGGCGATGCCCGGCGGGCCGGGGCTCGGCATCGAGCTGGACGACGATGGCCTGCGGGAGGTCATGGCCCGGCCGTGGTCGGTCGAGCGTGGGTGAACGCGGCGAACGGTACCCGAGCGAGGATTGTCGGATACGTCGGGAGTGCGACCCTGCCTCTCGCTGCGCGGTGTCGAGGCCCGCGAAAGTCGGCCCGGTCGACGGCCGGGACAGGCTAGCATGGCCGCGCTGTCTGCTACAGTGGAGCACAGTCAAGTTGCACACAGGTGACGGCAATGACGACAGTAAAGCAGGGGGTGTAGGGCGATAATCGGTCCCTGGCGGGGTGATGGTGTTCCGTCCAAACTTAATCTGACACTACCCCAGTCCAGGAGGGCCGCTGACGCCTACCCGGTCGCCCGTATCCTACCTACACGGTGTGGGACCCGTTAGGACTCCCCTACCGGCTCCGACCGGCATGCGCGGGGAGAAGCGCGCTACCACAGGCCATTTACCGGCACCTTGACACGGCTCACGCCGTGTTCACCTTTATCCCGGATACTGCGCTTATTGCTTCGCGACCCGCCGCGTGGCTTGGCTCCCGCCAGCACCCTCGCGGCGGGCCTGTCGGCGGGTGAGTGGCATGGCGACCACACCGTCGCCCCGGACAGGAGCGCGTGGTGTGGGGGTGCCACGGCACCAGGCAAGGGGAGGTCCAATGGTCCCAGAATGCGATGCTTGGTTCGCGCCGCCCGACTTGTTGGCAGACGTGCAGGTGGGGATGGCCGTCTACGACCGTGCGGACGCGTGGGTCGGCAGGGTGCGGGAAGTTCGCCTGTGGGACGGTCGGGGGGCTGCTCTCGACCACGACCGCGCGACCGTCGGCGATCTAGTAGAGGCGCTCGGCGATCGCGAGGCCCAACCCGAGACGCGCCGGGCGGGCGGGCCGACGGGCAGACACTTCCGGATCGGGGGGGCTGGTCTCTTCGCGCCGGACCACTTCGCCACGCCCGATCAGATTGCCACGGTGCATCGAGGTCGCATCTTGCTGAACGTGCCTTGCGCGTCATTGCCCGCGGCCTGACGCGCCGGCCTATGTAGCGAGCGTGATGATAACCCTGGTCGCGAGTGGCGGTGCGCGATGCGCCGGGAACATCCGGCGTTGCCCTGCCATTCCCGGCAGGCACTCGCCCGCTACCCCCGCCATGGTGGGGGCTCGGCCGAGTGGGGGAGCGCCCCTCTGGCGGCATGCCACCACAGCACTGGGTCGCCGCTACCACCCCTCACCCATCGGTGGCGTCGCCGCGCGCGTCCGCCCAGCCGAAGGTGATCCCGGCCCCGTCCCAATCGATCCGTTCGACCCGCCACCGGGCGTTGGGGAGGGCGGGATAGTCGCGCCGCCTGTGGAGACCGTCCCACCATGCTTGCTCCTGGGCAGCGGCCGGGAGGGGCGGCGCGTCAGCGGCGGCGAGCCAGCCATTGATCTCATCAACCGGGATGGTGCATTCGGCCTCGTCCGCGCCGGGCGGCAGATACGCGGCGAGCCGCGCGGCGACGATTGCGAGGGGCTCTTGCTGCGTCATGGTGTCCCTCCTCACGAACAACGGTGCCCGGGGCTGTGGAGATGGCGAAGCTGAGTGGCGTATCCCACGAAGCGGCTCCCCTCATCGAGTCGCCCCTGCCGCAAACTTCCGTTTCCCACATACGATACGCCACTCGCAATAGCCGCGGATCGACACGACGAACGTATCATCGCTAGAGCCGATACTCGTACCGCTCTCACCTTAACCGGCTTGTAACGACTTTACGGCAAGCCCGCGTTGATCGCCCGCATCGTTATTGCGGGCGATGATCGCATTCCGCGGGATGTTCACCGGCGAGCGTGAAGCGCAGCGTGAACGGATTCAGCGTGCCGGGGAGCGCGCGACGATCGTCAAATGGGGTTCCGGGGCGCAACCGGGGCAGCCCATCGTCGAGCAGGGCCGCCAGCATCGCGCTGGACAGGAGGAGCACCAGGTTCTGCCCGGGGCAGACTGCCGGACCTTCGCTGAAGGGGATCAGCGGCCAGTCCTCTGCCGCGCGATGCCGACTCCACAGTTCGGGTGCAAAGCGGTCGGCTTCGGGTAGGTGGCGCGCGTCGCGGTGAAAGAACGGGGCGAAAATCAGGATATCGGTGCGCGGCGGCATCAGGCCGGTCTCCCACGTTGTCTCCGCGATACTCTGCCGCAGCACCGCGGGCGTGGTCGGCCACAGTCGCACCGATTCGAGGATGCAGGCCCGCAGATATGGCAGAACAGTCCGGGCCGATCCCGAGCGGGACGCGATCTCATCGCGCGCGTGCGCGGCGTGATCGGGATGTGCGGCAAGCAAGGCCAGGGCGCGGAAGGTGGCCATCCCCGCCGCGTCGAAGGCGAAGAGCCACTGCGGGACTTGTTGGGCCGGTGCGGACGTGGTGGTGGCGGGGGTAGCCGCCGCCATGCCCACCAGGCTCCCCGGCTCGGCCCGCTCGAGATGGTGCCGCAAGCGAGCGTCGAAGCGACGTCGCAGGCCCGCGCGCCGCGGTCGCAGGAACGCCCAATTGGCGTCGGCGCGCAGCCGCGCGAGCAGGTCGGTCAACACATGATCATCACGGGCACTATCGCCCAACACCACTCGCCGCACCACACGGAACCAGGCCGCGACGAAGAGATCCCAGTCGAGCTCGCCTTGGCGGTGCGCCAACAGGAGCAGATCCCTGGCCTCTTCATCGACAACAGTGATGAAGTGCGCGCCCAGTCGATGCACCGGATAGGGGGTGTCGAGCACCGCCTCGTTGAATCGGCGGCGGTCGACACGGGCGGAGCCGCTGGAGATCAGCACCCCACCGGGCTCGAAGTGCGCCAGCGCGGCGCGCTTCTCACTGGTGTCGGCACCGAACGGTGTCGGTGTGCCATCGAGCACCCGGCGCACATGTCCGGGGGACAGGAGGAGGGCCTGGCGACGCACCGGGAGGCGCAGGAGCAGCGGCCCGGCCCCATACACCTCCCGGAGTCGTTGCATCCGACGGACCGCCCGCCGGTCGAGATCGAACCGCTCAGCCAGCGCCACCATCCGTGGTCGGCGGATGATCACCCCTTTGGCTATGGTAGGTACGACCACGTCGGTGACGATACCCAGGGTATCGCGAAGGGTCGCGCGCGGCAATGCGGTGCGCTTCATCGGCGTGGTCATCTCG
>DATCMP010000739.1:0-6616 GCA_036563365.1 Thermomicrobiales bacterium | reverse complement strand
GTTTCGCTTTCCGGTGGTCTCTCTCACGACTCACGACCCACGACCCACGACTCTAACTGAAGAGCGCGCTGATCGAAAGCCCCTTGTGGATCCGCATGATCGCCTCGGCGAGGAGCGGGGCCACGGAGAGGACCTCGATCGCGCTGTCCCGCTCGCGCTCGCGGAGCGGGACGGTATCGGTCACGATCGCGCGGGCGATACCGGCTTCGCGCATCTTGCGCCCGGCACCATCCGCGAAGAGGGGGTGGATCGCGCAGGCGTAGATCGCTTCCGCGCCGCGCGAACGCAGGGTTGCCGTCGCCTCGACCAACGTGCTGCCCGTGCTGATCATGTCATCGACGACGATCACGGTCTTGCCCGCGACATCGCCGACCATCTCGATCACTTCCGGTCGGTCGGCTTCGGCGCGTTTCTTGGCGATAATCGCCAGATCGGCGCCGATGCGGATACGAAAATCCTCGGCGCGACCGACGCCCCCGGCATCGGGGCTAACGACGACCACATTCTCCATCTCTTGCAGGCGGAAGAAGTCGGTCAGCAGCGGCGCGGCGCGCAAGTGATCGACCGGGATGTCGAAGAACCCCTCGATCGCCGGCGAGTGGAGATCGATCGTGAGGATCCGGTCGGCACCGGCGGTGACGAGCAAGTTGGCGACCAATTTGGCCGAGATCGGCTCGCGCCCGGACGATTTTTTCTCTTGCCGCGCGTATCCGTAGTACGGGATCACCGCCGTGATCCGCGAGGCGGACGAGCGCCGCACCGCGTCGATCATGATCAGCATCTCCATCAGATGCTCATTGACCGGCGCTTGCATCGATTGGATGACGAACACATCGGAGCCGCGCACATTCTCGTCGAGTTTGACGCGCGTCTCGCCATTCTTGAAGCGCCCGACGGTCGCCCGCCCGAGCGGCGCGCCGAGGAACCGCATGATCGCCTCGGCGAGCGCCGGGTTGCCGTTGCCGGTGAAGACCTGTAGCCGACCGTCCATTATCCCTCACCTGTGGTCTCGTCTGCGGCCTGACCTACGACCTGCCCGGTCCCCTCACCGGCGCTGCGGGCATGGCGGGGGATCTGCCGGGCTGGTGTCCCCACCACCTTCTGTCCGGCCGGGACATCGCGATTCACAAATGAGCCGCCGCCGGTAATCGCCCCCGCGCCGATCGCGACCGGCGCGCGCAGGATCGTGTTCACGCCGATGAACGCCCCATCGCCGATCGTCGTGCGGTGCTTGTGGGTGCCGTCGAAGTTGGCCGTGATGACCCCCGCGCCGATATTAACCCCTTCGCCGACCGTCGCGTCGCCCAGGTAACTGACATGGCCGATCGCGGTGTGGCTGCCGATCGTGCTGTTCTTCAGTTCCACGAAGTTGCCGATGTGGACCTCGCCCGCGAGCCGCACGCCGGGGCGCAGATGGGCATAGGGGCCGATGTCCGTCCCGGCCCCGACCTCCGACGACTCGATCGTCGAGTCGCGGATCGTGACCCCATCACCGATCGCGCTGTCGCTGATCCGCGCGGCGGGGCCGATCGTGCAGCCGCTGCCGATCGTCGTCCTGCCGGTCAGCGAACAGCCGGGCAGGATGACCGTGTCGCGCCCGATCGCCACTTCGTACTCGATATAGGTCGTCTCGGGGTCGGCGATCGTCACACCCGCCAGCATGTGGCGCGTGTTGATACTCCGGCGGGCCAACCGCTCCGCCTCGGCGAGATGGGTACGGTCGTTGACCCCCATCGCCGCGTCGAGGTCGACGTTGACCGCCGCGACCGGCCACGGTGCATTCGGCTGCGCGCTTGCCGCGGCGACCGCGATCAGATCGGTGAGGTAATACTCGTTGCTCGGGTGCAGCGGGAGGAGCGGCAATTGCTCGGACAGCCAGCCGAGGCGGAAGCAGTGGATCCCGCTGTTGATCTCCTTCGGGCCGACCACCTCGTCACCCCGCTCGCTCCACTCGGTGATCCGCACGATCCGGCCTTGCTCGTCGCGCGTCACGCGGCCATGCTGTCCCCCAGTGGGATGGACGCAGGCGGCCATCGTGACGAGCGCCCCGGTCGCGCGATGCTTGTCAAGGGTCGCGGCGATCATCTCCGGCGTGTCGAGCGGGTGGTCCCCGAAGAGGACCATAACATCGTCGATTGTCGGATCGAGGAGCGGCAAGGCCATCGCCGGGGCGTGCCCGGTGCCACGCTGCTCCGTCTGCACGACAAATTGGAGATCGGGGTAGCGCGGCGCGGCATAGGCGCGTAATTGCTCCGCATTCTGTGGGCTGACGACGAGGATCGTTTGCACCGGGTCGCACGCCGCCGCCGCGGTGAGCGCCGCGTCGAACATCGGGCGTCCGGCGACGGGATGGAGCATCTTGGTGAGGCTGGAGCGCATCCGCGTCCCTTGCCCGGCGGCGAGAATGATTGCGGCACAGCGGCGTTGCTGCCGCTCGGGTAATGGGGGTTCGTCGAGTTCGGGTGTCGTCGGAGGTGTCGGATCTGGCGCTGCGGAGTCGGGCGTCACCGCTCTCCCCTTGGTAAGGCGACCTGTTGACCAGCGGTCAACAGCTGCGTGTTCTCGGCACGGTGCCGAACGTTATGGACGATCCGTTATGGCTGGCGCACCAGGATTCGAACCTGGAATGAAGGATTCAAAGTCCTTAGTGTTACCATTACACCATGCGCCACCGCATCCAGCATCGCCCACGCGGTAGCGGCGCTCGCAGGGAACGCCGCGCCGCTAAGTATACACGGCAATCGGGTGAAATGGTAGAGGGAGCGGGTGCACCATCGCACCAGCCTCTGATTGGCGGCGTGGTACGTTCGCGGTTTGCCCGCTGCCACCGGGCCACCTGACCGGTGCGCCCGCGTCCCCCGCCGTCAGAATTGCGTGACCCCGAGCCCTTCGCGCACGTAGCGCGCGTTGATCCGCAATTTCTCCTCGATCGAGCCTTCCCCTTCGTTCGCGCGCGGCGGGTCGAGGTCGAGGGTGATCCAGCCGCCGAAGCCGCGGTCTTGGAGCAGTTGCCAGACGCCGGGGAGATCGACGCCGCCCGCGCCGAGGTCTTTGTAGAGGATCTTTTCGCTGTGCATCTCCTTGGTCGGGGTGGGGCCGGTGTAGCCGCGATAGCTCGGCTCGGTATCTTTCAGGTGGACGGCCACGATCCGGTCGTAATGGTCGGTCATCAGGCCGAGCGGGTCGCCGCCGCCGAGATTGAGATGGGCGACATCGGGGATCCACGAGACGTACTCGGGGTCGGTCAATTCAAGGATGCGGGCGATCTCGTGCGGGCGCTCGATCGGCCCCCAGATGTGCGGGTGCGGTGCGAGGCGGATACCGAGCGCGGCGGTCTGTCGCCCGAGTTCGTTGAGGGTGATGGCGAGCGACGCCAGATCCGCGTCACTCGTCCCGTTGGCCGGGCGCGCGCCCATGTTGATCTTGAAGTGCGTGCAGCCGAAAACGCTGAGGAAGTCGCGCGCGAACGCGACGTGATCCGCGATCGTCTGCGCGCGACCGGCGGGATCGATGAATTCGGTCTCCTGCCCCGGCCCGCCATTCGAACAGGTGCAGAGGGTCACGCCGTACTCATCGAGGACGGCCTTCAACTCTTGCGGCTGCGCCACGTAGTTCATCAGCCAGCCGCGATACGGCTCGATCCCCGGGAAGCCGAGTTCCGCGACGAGCGCAACATCGCTGGGCTTTAAGTCGCCGAAGATCGCCGTCCCAACAGCGAAACGCGGTGTCTGTGTTGGTGCCATCTCTTGCCTCCTGGATATAGTGGACGTAGTGGGCGAGTGGGCGAGTGGGCCAGAACGAGGAGAGCACGATAGCAGCTCAAAGCGTCTGGGACTAGACCGCTATCTCTACTGGCCCACTCGCCCACTTCGCACCACTTCGCTCCATCACTTCTTCTCGACCTCTTCAAGCGCACGCGCGAGTTGCGCGTCGGTGCCATCTTGCGGGTTCTCGATCACGATCTCGGGGTGGAGGCCCAGTTTCTGGATGACGCGGCCTTGCGGCGTGAGCCATTGGGCGATCGTGATCCGCGCGCTGGAACCATCCTTGAATTCGTGGACCGCCTGGATCGAACCTTTGCCGAACGTCGTGGTGCCGACGACCGTGGCGCGGCCATAGTCTTGCAGCGCGCCGACGACGATCTCCGAGGCCGAGGCGGTGCCGCCATTGACCAGGACGACCAGCGGCAGATCGTAGACGGTGCTCCCGGCCTCCTTCGGCGCGATGATCGGATCCTGCTTCTGGTTCGCCGCCTTCAGGATCGCCCGGGTCGGGGTGGGGACGATCGCCGTGGGGGTGCCGGGGCCGACCGATGGCCCCGGCGTCGGCGTGTTCAGCAACAGCTTCGCCTGCGCGCCATTCTCTTTGTCTTCCAGCAGCGCCGGGCCGCGCGCCGGATCGACGAAGCGCCCGATCATCTCCTGGGCGGCATTGACCCATCCACCACCGTTATTGCGTAAGTCGAGGATGATCCCCTTGGCCCCGGCGGCGCGCGCGTTCTTCAACTCGCCATCGAGTTGGGCCGTGGTCTTGTCGCCGAAGACCGAGACGCTGAGCAGGGCGATATCGCCGGTGAGCATCTGCAAGCGGACCGAGGGGATATTGATCGCCGCGCGGGTGATTTCGAACGTGCGTTGCTCCGTCTCCTCTGCGCGTTGCACGCCCAGCCGCACGACCGTGCCCGCCTTGCCGCGCAGGAGTTTCTGGACCTCTTCGAGCGGCTTGCCGCTGATCTCGCGGTCATCGACGCGCAGGATGATGTCACGCGCCCGTAATCCGGCCGTTTCGGCGGGCGCGCCCTTGATCGGTGTGGAGACGACCCAACGTTTGTCCTGTTCTTCCAGGTAGACGCCGATCCCTTCGTAGTCGCCGGACATCTGTTCGCGGACGCCCTGCTGCTGGACCGGCTCCAGGAAGACCGTGTAATCGTCGCCGAGGGTAGAGAGGAGGCCGCGTGTGGCGGCCCAATCGGGCTGACTGGTGGTCGGCGTGCCGTAGTAATATTCGCGCCCGATGAGTTGCCAGACCTGGACGAAATTCTCGAACTCCGCCTGGAACTCCGGCGGCACCTGCCCATTGGCCCCCGCCGTCGCCCCGAGTCCCTCCCCCTGCCGATAACGCTCCGTCAACAACCCGGCGTTGAAGCTGCCGAGCGCCACGACGATGACCAGCCCGATCGCCAGGTATCTGCGACCCCAGGGGGAGAGACGGGCGAGCATACGCATAAGGTGCTCCGTAAGTACGAAGTATGAAGTACGAACTACGAAGTCGTAGCGCGGTGGAATTGTTTACTTCGTACTTCCAACTTCGTACTTCGTACTTCAGTTGGCTCCCCGCTTGACGCCGTTTTCCAGCGGCGGCAGCCCGAGGCCATCGATCGCGATCTGGATCTGGTCGCCCGGTTCCAGGGTGAACTCGTCGGGTGGGATGATGCCGGTGCCGGTCAGCAGGAAGGCCCCTTGCGGGAAGGCGTTGTCGCGCCCGAGGTAGCTGACGAGATCGGCGAAGGTGCGGTGGAGGCGATCGGTGCCGACCTCGCTGCTGAATGCCGTCTCGCCACCACGGGTGATCGTCAGGCGGATCGTGAGGGCGTTGGGATCGGCGACCTCCCAGGCCGGGGTAATCGCGGGGCCGAGGGCGCAGCAGCCGAGATAGGTCTTGGCCTGGGGGAGATAGAGCGGATTTTCACCCTCGATCGCGCGCGAGGAGACGTCGTTGGCGATCGTGTACCCGACGATCTCCAGCGTGCTGTTCACCACCAGGGCGAGTTCCGGTTCCGGCACATCCCAGCCGGAATCGGCGCGGATGACGACCGGTGCCCCCGGCCCGACGACGCGCGGCGGCGTGGCCTTGAAGAAGATCTCCGGGCGATCGGCGTCGTAGACCAGATCGTAGACACTCGCCTGCGACGACTCGCGCATCCGGGCATCGCGGCTGCGCTCGTAGGTGACGCCGCAGGCCCAAACTTCCTGATTCTCGATCGGTGCCAGCAACGCGCAATCGCCAAGTTGATGGGCGCGACCACGAGCGGGGTCGAGATTGGTCAGCACCTCTTGGAGGCGTGTGGCGGACATCCCGAGGAGCCGATCCAACGACACGACCTCGTTGTCGCCGCCGATCTCCTGGATCGTCGCCTCGTTCAGGATCCCTAGCCTGGGGGTCGTTTCCCCGGCAACGACGAAACGGCAGAGTTGCATCGTTTCCTCCGGTGTCAATCAACGGTGTCAATCAACAATTCCGCGGCACTATTCAAGGCTATACCCGATACGCGGCAGTGTACACCAGGATCCGGTAGCGTGCGTGCAGGGCCTCGGCCGGGCGGGCGGCTACAGGGCGTGCCGCAGGACCTTCCCGAGGGGAGAGCGCGGCAGTTCCTCGCGGAACTCCCAGACGCGCGGCACCTTGTATGCCGCCAGATAGATGCGGCAGAAGCGACGGAGCGTCGCCCGCGTCGGCGGCGTAGCCGTCGGGCAGATGATGGCTCGCACCACCTCGCCACGTTTCGGGTCCGGTAGCGCCAGCACGACCGCTTCGCGCACGTCGGGGTGCCGACAAAGGATCTGTTCCACTTCCTCGGGCGAGACCTTGAAGCCACCGATGTTGATCCGCAGCACCC
>DATCMP010000814.1:0-6954 GCA_036563365.1 Thermomicrobiales bacterium | reverse complement strand
GCAGCCGCTGCATTCGGGTACTCGCTCGGCGGGCAACAGCGACTCAACATCTTGCTCGATACCGCGCGTCGTTTGCAAGGGCGCACCCTGACCGATGAGCAGACCGCCGCGCTGACCCAGATCGTGGTCAAGCAGCCGATCGTGCTGCTGGTGGGGGCGTTCATCCTGGTCTTCATCGGGCCGGTCACGGAAGAGTTGGGCAAGTTCGGCGCGGCGCTCCTCTTCGGACGGACGCGCGCCGATCACCCCGAGCGCGACTCGACGCTGACAATCTTCCTGATCGGGCTGGCTTCGGGGCTCGGTTTCGCCGCGACCGAGAATATCTTCTACGCGGCACAGGCCGGTTCCACCGGTTGGACCGCGCTCATCTTCACGCGCGCGGTGACGCCGATCATGCACGGGACAGCCTCGGCGTTGTTCGCGCTCGGTTGGGCGCAGCAGCGCCGTAATCCGCAAGGCTGGGGGCTGTTGCGCGGCGCGGCGCTGACGATCGGCCTGCATGGTGTTTGGAACCTGTGCGCCGGTATGCTGATCGTCTCGCTCTTGTTCAGCGGTTCGCGCGGGACCGCCGCCGGCCTCGCGGTTCTGCTCACGATCCTCGTGTTTGCCACACTCGCGGCCCTGGCAATCGGCAGCATCGTGACCCTGTTGCGCCTGCGCCGTACGCTTGCTATCGAGGCGAATGAGGAGGTGTCCGCTCCCGCTTCCTCACCGGTCGCCCTTCCCGCCGCATCGGGAGGGGCGTTCGCTGCGGTGCCGGTTCCGGTGACGGTTTCACCACCCGGCATCTCCGCCCCCACGCCAAGACCCGACTACTGACCACTGTCCCACGAGTTACCGGCTACTGGCTACTGGCTACTGATCACCGATCACTGACCAACTAAGGAAAATGCACAGATGGCACGCTTAAAATTACGCGAAGGTTGGATCACCTATCTGCTGCTCTGCGCGGTAGTCTTGACGGTGACCGGCGCGATCCAGAAGGCCGATTGGACCGATGATCTTTCCATTCTCACCGCGATCACGGTGGGTGGGTTGGCGCTTGGCCTGGCGCTGGCGAAGTGGCAGCGGTTGCCCTCGCTCGTCGCGCATCTGATCGCCATCCTGGTCGGCCTGGCGTTCATCATCGCGCAGATGCAGGCGGTCCCGAACCTCCTACCGCTGGCACGCGAGAGTCAGAATTGGACCGGGGCGGTCGCTTTTCTGTTGGAGCGTGCGCGGTCCTGGTATGCCTCGGCGGGCACCGAACAGTACGCGGATGATTTCTACCTCTTCGTCTTCGGGATCGCCGCCCTGATGTGGCTCACCGCCTACCTCTGCGTCTGGATGGTGTTCCGCGCGCGGTGGATCTGGCCCGCCCTCCTGCTGCCCGCGACGATCTTGCTGGTCAATCTCGGCTACGCGCCCGGGAGCATCTCGAACTATCTGGTCTTCTTCGTGATCTGTGCTTTGCTCCTCGTGGCACGGTTCCACGTCGCCGAGCGCGAGGATGACTGGCGACGCGGCGGCGTGGCTTTCCCCGATAGCCTCGGGTGGCGCGCGCTGTGGATCGGTGTTGTCGTGGTGGTCCTGACGGTTGGCTTCGGCTGGGGTGCGCCGTTCTCGGTCAGCGGCCAGCCGCTCGAATCGGCCTGGAACCGCATCAATGGACCCTGGACTCGGCTCGAATCGGCGTTCAATCAGCGCTTCGGCTCATTGCGCGGCGCGGGGGCGCGCGGCATCGGGAACTTCGCCTCGTTCGGCGATCGTTTCCGCCTCGGCGGGCCGTTGAAGCTGAGCCAGAATCCCGTCCTCGTCCTGCAAGGCGATCAACCATATTATCTGAAGGCCCGTACCTACGACACGTTCAATGGTCAGGAGTGGAGCACCAACGTCGACTCGACCTTCGTGCATTCGAGCGATGGTCGGCAGTATGCGCCGCAGATCGAGTTACCGGCGAATCAGCCGTTGTCGATCCCCGAACTCCAGGGCAACGAGCAGAAATCCCTGACGATCCGCATGTTGGAGTCGAAGGGGAATGGCTTCTTCTCCGCCGACCAGTTTGTCACGTCCAATCAGGGCACCTACGTGGTGATGTCCTGGACGCAGTACCGCAACCAGATCATCGAACTCGATAAGGTGAACGTGAACAGCCTGCCGCCCGATTTGCGGAATATCGCCGCGCTGGTGAAGGGCGTGCCGGGGCCGCTTCGCAATACCGATGACCAGGGGAATATCGAGCGGATACCGGTGCCGATCGCGACGACCCCTGGTACGCGCCGCGCTACCGCGACCGGCGTGCCGATACCCACCCCCGTGCAGGTGATCCCGACACCCGCGCCATACGAGCGCCCGATCGAGGGAGAGCGGACCTCGCTCGCCACGCGGCTGGTCAATGTGCGGGTGGTCGTCAAGAATGGAGTGGCGACCCGCCTGCTCGTCAATGGGCAACTGCCGAACTATGGCGATGTCGAGGCGGTCCAGCCGCAGACCGCGATCACGCGCGGGATGACCTATACCTCGACGATCAGCACCACGACTGCCCTCGCACCGGACCTGCGCGCGGCGGGCGGGGACTATCCCGACTGGGTCGTCAAGCGCTACCTGCAATTACCCGCCTCGACCACCGATCGCACGCGACAACTGGCGAAAGAATTAGAGAACGGCCAGGTTCCGTATGATGCGGCGGTGACGATCCAGAACTGGCTCCACGACAACATCACCTACAACGAGAATATCAACTACCCGCCCGCCGATCGCGATCTGGTCGATTACGTCCTCTTCGATAAGCGGGAAGGATACTGCGAGTATTATTCGAGCGCGATGGTGATCATGCTCCGCTCGCTCGGTATCCCCGCGCGCGAGGCGGTCGGCTTCTTCAGCGGCGAATTTGACCAGGACCAGGCGGGCTACCTCTATCGCGAGTCGAACGCCCATGCGTGGCCCGAAGCCTACTTCCCCGGTTACGGCTGGGTGAAGTTCGAGCCGACCAGTTCCCGCCCGGTCTTCGATCGCGAGCCAGCCCCGCCGCCAAGCGAAGACCCGAATGGTGGCACGACCATCGGTGGCGGTTCGGGCGCGCTCGGCACCGGCGGCGAGTTGCCGGAGGACGACCTCGGGGCAAACGGTCTCTTCCCCGGCGGCGGCGCTGGCGTCGCGCAGCCACCCTCTCGCTTCTGGCAAGTGACGCGCGTTGCGGTGCCGGTCGTCGCGCTGATCGCTGCGCTGCTCGCGGCGGTGTGGCTGTTTGGCCTGCGCGGGCTGTCATCGAGCGGGCAGTTCTACGCCAGGATGACGCGATCGAGTCGCCTTGCCGGAGTACGACCGCCGCCCGGTACGACACCATATGAATGGGCGCGTGAGGTTGGGGCGCGCGTCCCCGACGCCCAACGATCGCTCGATCAGATCACGAACCTTTACGTGCGCGAACGCTACGCCGGCCAGCCCGCCACGACGCAAGAACTGCGCCTGGTGCAACGGGCGTGGCTGAGCTTCCGGGGCGCGTTGCTGAAATCGGTGGTTTCGCTCCGTCGGCCCAGACCGAGCGAAGGCGGGGACTGAGGAGGGAGTGGTGCTCTCAACCCCAACTCGCCCTCGCCTGAACCGGATACGTTCCGCTCGCCGCCCCGCCTCCCGGAATCGGGAGACGGAAAGCCACCGTAAGCGTTAGGTCGCTGCAAAACGCTGTAGCAGGAAAAACCACCAACCCCCGCGCTGATCATAAGCGCGGGGGTTCTCTGCGTTGTGTCATGGTTGACGCGATGGGGCCGGTGGCATAGGGTAGCTTTCGCAGGTTTGGCGTATCAGCGGAACCGGATCCTGTCTGGCTTTCTCCGCTGACATGGTAGTGGATCACCGCTATTCGTCATTCGTCACTCGCCATTCGACAGGGGGTACGGTGTGGGACGGGTACTGGTCGTCGGGAGTGTCAATACCGATCTGGTAGTGCGGACACAGCAATTACCGCGACCGGGCGAGACGATCTTGGGCACGGATTTCACGATCGTCGGAGGTGGCAAAGGCGCGAATGCGGCGGTGGCGGCGGCGCGTATGGGCGCAAGCGTCGCGTTTGTCGGTTGCCTGGGCGAGGACGATTTTGGGCGGGCGAGGTTGGCCGATTTGGACCACGAAGGGATCGATACGACGTTGGTACGTCGCTCCGGCATGGCATCGAGCGGGGTGGCGCTGATCGTCGTCGATGCCGCAGGGGAGAACACGATCGTCGTTGTGTCGGGCACGAATGCGCTGCTCGGGCCGGAGGATGTCGCCGCTCTCACCTTCGCGGCGGGTGACGTCTTGCTGACGCAGCTTGAACTGCCGCTGCCGACGGTCGGGGCGGCATTGCGGAAGGCGCGCGATGCCGGAGCCGCAACGATCTTAAATGCCGCGCCCTACAACCCCGCCGTCCTGGAATTCTTGCCGCTGGTCGATTTCTTAGTGCTCAATGAGGTCGAAGGGGCCGACCTCCTGGCTTGGGAGAGTGTGACGGCGGAATCGGCCCCCGAGGCGATCGGCGCGATCCTGGCGCGCGGCGTCTGTGCGGTCGCGCTCACCCTTGGTGCCCGCGGTGCTTTCGTCGGGCAAGGCGAGGAGCGGCGACACTTCCCCTCGCCGTCCGTCACCGTCGTTGACACGACCGCCGCCGGCGATGCCTTCACCGGTGCCCTCGCCGCGGGTCTCGCCGCGGGCACCGATCTCTTCACCGCCGCCGAACGCGCCGTCATCGTCGGCAGTCTGACGGTGACCAAGGCCGGTGCCCAGCCGTCGTTGCCGTATTTGACGGATTTGAGTCGTGAGTCGTGAGACGTGAGATGGTTTGCTGCCGACGATTACTTCCACAGCAAGGCAATCCTTCTCACGACTCACGACTCACGACTCCCCCGGATACGCCGCTACGAGCGGCGCGTCGTCGCGCACGGCAAGGGCGGCGACGACCTGTCCCGCGTACTTGGCGAGGCCGTTCGACCACCCGATCAGCCAACCGTCTGCCGGAGCGATGATGGCACTATCCGGTAACGGGCGACCCCAGAGATCGACGGATGTGGCGAGGGTCTGACCTTTGATGAACCGTTCGCCGGGCAGCAGTTGTTGGCTGATGATCCCGGCCACGCGGGCACGGGCGGTATCGTCACGCTTCGTCGCATAGCCGAGATCGACGACCGGGCAGGCGGTGATCGGCTCGGGATCACCGGGGAGCATCCCGGCCCAGCGCAGGGCGTTGTGTACCCCCACGATCCCCGCTTCGACCGCGCCCGGATCGACGGCCCCGGTCATCCCTAGTTCGACGGTGAGCGCCGGGACACCCAGGACATTAACCAACGAGCCGGTCACGGATCGGTGCAACACCTGGGTAACATACCGCTCGGCCACCGCCTCGCGCACGACCGCGAGACCGAACGCGCTCGCGAGACCGTCCAGTCGCGCCCCCAAGTCACGCGCACGCGCGCGATCCGTGTCGCCACGGTAGAGGACGCGATCGATGATCGTGAACGGGATCGTGCGGATGGCGGCGTTATGCAAGTCGATCACGAGGTCGGCGCGGCGGGCGAACTGCGCGAAGACCTTTTCGATGATCTGCTCATAGGGGCTCGGCGGCGGCTCGGTTGGCGAGCGCTCGGTGCGCCCGGTCGGCCAGAGGCGGTTGGGGTCGGTGTTGCTGTAATAGGGGACACGTTCGGCTGTCCGCAGGCCCGCCGGGTTAAGCGATGGCAGGGCGACAATCGTGCCGCGCAACCGGGCCGCCAGATCGGTGGTCAGCACTCGGTGGATCACCGGCAGCCCGGTCAGCTCCGCCCCGTGGATATTCGCCGTCAGCCAGAGGGTCGGCCCGGTGATGCGTCCCTGCGCGATGATCACCGGCAGGCGTTCCTGCCCCCCGCTGGGTAGATCGAGGGCCGGCAGATCGCCATAGGTGATTTCGCCTGGTCGGGCCGTTGCCGAGCCGACGCTGAATCCTGATAGGGCGTTGGTGCTCACTGGCTCTCCTCTCGGTGCGGGCCGATATGACAATGCGCCGAGTATAACGGAGGTTGCGTCGTCTGCACGTTGCCTGCACCTGTTGGTCACCCTCGCCGCGCGTGCGTCAGCGCGCGATCCAACGCCCGTCGAGCGATTTCGCTCCCCTCACCCACACTCGCGTCAACGAGGCGAATTGATCCTCTCGCGAGGTAGCAAAGCGTATGAGGGGTGCGATAGGGGAAGCGATGACGGTGGTGGATGGCCAGGCCCGAGCAGTTCGACCAGGGGAGATGCTGCCTTGTAACTATTCCGGTGTTATAACCACTGATGTGTATTCGCGCGCGAATTGGGTGGTCTGATAGCGAGATGAAGGGGCAAGGATGGTACGTTATGCACTGGCCCTCGGCGGTGGTGGGGTGGCCGGGATCGCCTGGGAGACGGGGTTATTGCACGGCCTGCGCGAGCAGGGTGTTGATCTCACCGACGCGGAGTTGATCGTTGGCACGTCGGCGGGATCGGTTGTCGGCACGCAGCTCGCCGCTGACCTTCCTCTGAGTGCGTTGTATACGCGGCAAACGACCCTGCCCGACCCGGCGATCGAACGAGCCCCGGCGATCGATCTCTCAGCACTGATACGGGCGTTCGCCGATCGTCCGCCCGCGACCGGCCCGCTGCCGCCCGAGGTCTGTGCACAGATCGGGCAGATGGCCCTCGCCGCTCCGACCGAGCCGGAGGAGAGCCGCTTGGCGGCGATCAGCACGCGATTGCCGATCCAGGAGTGGCCCGAGCGTAAGCTGCTGATCACCTCGATCGACGCCGCCGATGGGCGGTTCGTCGTCTGGGACAACGATTCCGGCGTGCCGCTGTTGCTGGCTGTGGCATCGAGTTGTGCCGTGCCGATGATCTATCCGCCGATCACGATCGACGGACGGCGCTATATCGATGGTGGGATCCGCTCGGGTACGAATGCCGATCTCGCCGCCGATTACCCGCTGGTAATCGTGATCGCGCCGATGG
>DATCMP010000753.1:0-5121 GCA_036563365.1 Thermomicrobiales bacterium | reverse complement strand
GCATCGGCGGCCGTGCTGGGATACTCGTAGCGATCGTGGGTGAGCGACTTCGTACCGATCGTGTGGTCGGCGCGGAGGCACATCGTGCCACCGAGGTGGCCGAGCCGCCAGGCGATCGTCGTGAACGGCGCCGGGTCGGGGCCGGGGATCGCACGTTCGAGCACCCATGCCCCGGCACCCCTGATCCCGGTCGTGCGTTGCTGCCCGCGCCGCCGGATACTCCAGCAACCGGGCACCGGTTCCCAGAAATATTCCTCGTCGCCGAACCCCGCAAGTCGCGTGACCAGCCGATCGAGCGCGAAGTCGAATTGCGCCAGGAGGGGGGCGAAGCGGGGTGCAATCTCCATCACAACGCTCCTTGGTTGGGGCCGAACGTCGCGCAACGCACGCGGCACGGACGAAGCGGGGGAGGGGCCGGGCAGCCTGTCGGCGTCCCGGATCGCCCGGCCCGGAGGATGCACGATCTCCCGTTAGACCGCCACCGGGCGCTCATTCGCGGTGAACCGGCAGGAGGGATAGTTGCTGCAACCGAAGAATGGGCGCTCGGAGTTTTTCGCACGGCGCTCGACCAGCGTCCCCTTCTTGCACGAGGGACAAGCGATACCGGTTGAGGCGGCGGCTTTTGTGCCCGCGCCTTTGCGCGTCCGACCGCTCGCGGGGCGCTTCGAGGCGGCCTTGCGCCCCCCACCCGGCGTGAACTTCGCCGCCCCGGCGGCACGCGCGACCGGCGGCGCGCTCGGCAGTTGCGCCGCGCGCTGCACGCTCGCCTCGAACGGCCCGTAAAAGTCGGCGAGGACCGGCCCCCAGCGCAGCTTGCCCGCAGCGATCTCATCGAGTTGCGCCTCCAGGCGGGAGGTGAAGCCGGGATCGACGACCTCGGGGAAGTTCGCCACGAGCAGGTCATTCACGACGCAGCCCAGTTCCACCGGGTGCAGCGACTTGCCGTCCTTCTCGATGTAGCCCCGGTCCATCACCGTCGAGAGGATCGCGGCGTAAGTAGAGGGCCGCCCGATCCCCTGCGCTTCGAGCGCCTTGACCAGCGTCGCCTCGGTGTAGCGGTGCGGCGGCTCCGTGAAATGTTGCTCCGGCAGCAGCGCCAACAGGTCGAGCAGTTCCGTCTCGTTCAGCGGGGGCAGGGTCTTGTCATCGAGCGCGTCGCGCTGATTATCGTCCAGCCCCTCGCGATAGACCTCCAAGAAGCCGGGGAAGGTGATCAGCGAACCTTGCGCCTGGAAGAGGAACGGCAACCGTTTGCCGTCGCGGCCGGTGGCGATATCGACGGTCGTCTGCTCGACGATCGCCGAGGCCATCTGACTCGCGACGAAACGCCGCCAGATCAGCGTGTAGAGCTTGTCCTGCTGGGGCGAGAGGTGCGGGCGCAGGCTCTTGGGGGTCCGCATCGTTGATGTTGGGCGGATCGCCTCGTGCGCCTCCTGCGCGTTCTGCACCTTGCCGGCATAGCGCGGCGGGCTGGCGGGCAGGAACTGGTCGCCCCACTGCTTGGCGATGAACGCCCGCGCCTCAGCCTGCGCCTCGGCGGCGATAGTGGTCGCATCGGTCCGCATATAGGTAATCAGCCCGACGTTCCCCTCCGCGCCTACTTGCACCCCCTCGTAGAGTTGCTGGGCGACGGACATCGTGGCCTTGGCCCCCCAGCCGAGCTTGCGCGACGCCTCCTGCTGCAACGTGCTGGTGATGAACGGCGCGGCGGGCCGACGGGGGGTCCGCTTGCCGCGCACCGCGATGACCTTGTACGCCGCCCCATCGAGCGCCCGGACCACCGCCTGGGCGCGCTCTTCGTTCGGCAGCTCGGCCTTCTCTTTGCCGATCGCGACCAGTCGCGCGCGAAAATGGCCGACCGGATCGTCGTCGGGGCGCTTGGCGAGATCGGCATCGACCGTCCAGTATTCGACCGGCACAAACGATTGGATCAGGCGCTCGCGCTCCACCACGAGCCGCAGCGCCACGCTCTGCACGCGCCCAGCGGACAGCCCCTTGCCGACCTTCGCCCAAAGGACCGGACTGAGCGTGTAACCGACGAGCCGATCGAGGACGCGCCGCGCCTGCTGCGCGTCCACGAGGTGCATGTCCAGGGGGCGCGGCGCGTTCACCGCCGCTTGCACCGCCCCGCGCGTGATTTCGTGGAAGATGACGCGCCGTGCCTGCCCGCGCGGCACCCCGGTGGCGATGGCGATATGCCAGGCGATCGCCTCGCCCTCGCGGTCGGGGTCGGTCGCCAGCAGGACCGCATCGGCCTCGCGGACAGATTTGCGGAGGGCCGCGACGGTCTTACTCTTCTCGGCGGTGATCTCGTAATCTGGCTTGAAGCCGCCGGGGATGTCGATGCCGAGGGTGCGGCGCGGCAGGTCGCGCACATGCCCCATCGAGGCGCGCACGATGAAATTCGGCCCGAGGTACTTCCCGATCGTCTTCGCCTTCGACGGGGACTCGACGATCAGCAGCGTCTTCGCCATCGCTCCTCCCGACCAGCAGGGACATCGCGGGCCGCGCGCACCGGATTCGCCGCGCCCTCACGACAACGGCGCTGCCGACGCCGTATCCGCCAATCTTAGTAGAACACGGGTTCTGGTTACAAGGTAGGACGGCACCTGTTGCGAACGCCAAAGGACAGAGACGAGTACAAATGCGGGGGCGACTGGCGGCTGAATCGCCCAAAGGGCACCCGGCCTTGAGGGCCTGCGGGCCACGAAGCCTCCCTTCGGGGGCTAGGTCTCGATGGAGAGCATCGAGCCGCTAACGAATCTAGCCCGCGCAAGCGGGCCGTGGTCCCCTGCCGGGTCAGGGGACCACGGCCCGCAGGCCCTCAAGGCCGGGTGCCCTTTGGGCGATTCAGCCACCAGCCCCCCGCGTTTACTTCCCCACCCCACGCCTACCCACACCACTACCTTAACCAACCAGCCCACCTTCCTCCCCCTCCTCGTGATGCTCGTCCTCGAGCCGATAGTGCCGGATCGCCGGGACCAGCCAGGCGACCAGCACCACGCTAAGGACGCAGGCGAGCCCACCGGAGATCACCGCGAACGGCGCGCCGAATCGTGCGGCGACCGCCCCGGCTTCGAGTTGCCCGGCCTGCGGCCCGCCGCCGGTGAAGACCTGCTCCGCCGCCGTCACGCGCCCGCGCAGCGCGTTCGGCGTCACGAGTTGCAAGATCTGGCTCCGAAAGGTCATCCCGATCGTGTCAGCCAGCCCGACCCCCGCCAGAGCCAGGAAGGCGGCGGGGAACGATTGCGCCAGCCCCAGGCCGACCGTGGCGAGGCCATAGGCGGCGAGCGCGGCCAGCAGCGGCCAGCCGGGCTTGCGGACGCGGTGGGAGAAGGCGGTCATCAGCGCCGCGCCGATGACAGCGCCGACGGCGGGCGCGGAGAAGAGGATGCCCAGGCCGCTGGGGCCGACGTGGAAGACCCGGTCCGCCAGGACCGGCAGGAGGATCGTCGCGCTCCCCCAGAAGTTCGCCAGGAAGTCGAGCGACATGATCCCCAGCACGATCCGGTTGCGCCGCACGAAACGCAGCCCTTCGAGGGCCGCGCGCCAGCCCTGCGGCCCTTCGATCGCCGCCGCCCCGAGCCGAGCGCGCATCGCGAGCAGCGTGCCAATCACGACGACGAACGAGCAGGTCTCCACCAGATAGGTCCCGGCGATGCCGAGGACGCCGAGCGCCACCCCCCCGAGCGCCGGACCGGCGATCGCCGCGACCTCCGTGGTGGTGATCTGCCAGGAGAGGGCGTTCGCGAGATGGCGGCGGGGGACCAGCGCAGGCAAGAGTGCATCGCGCGTCGGCTCGTCCACGATCCCGATGGTCGCCGTCAACGCCGTGATCGCGTAGATCACGCCGAGGCTCGCCCAGCCCGCGTTGGTCGCCACGGCCAGCGCCAGTGAGCAGCAGAGGAGGGCGGGTTGCGTGATGAGCATGAGACGGCGGCGATCGACCCTGTCGGCCAGCACCCCGCCGATCAGCGAGAGGATGAGCGTCGGGATCAGCCGCACGAGGCCGAGGGTGCCGAGATCGAGCGCCGAGTGCCGCAGTTCGTAGACCTGATACGTGATCGCGACCGCCTGCATCTGCCGCCCGAGGTTGGCGACGCAATGCCCAATAACGAGGAGCCGATAATCGTGATACCGCCACGCGGCGAACGGCCCGGACGAGGTTGCTGGTAACGAAGAGGGCTCCGGCGCGGGGTCGGACATGCGGGGGCACCTCCCTGGGTAGGCCATCGAAGTCGTCAACCGCGCGGCCGAACACGGCCGTCTCCGGCGCGGGCCGCGCAAATAGGCACCGCGCCGAACCGGAGTCGTGCGCGAAGCGGCGATGAGGTAACCGCCATGATACCCCATCTGGGGCGAAACAGGACCGCACATTCGGCGGGGATGATGCGCGAGCGAAGGCTGGCCTTCCCGTCACGTCACCGGGCGTGGACCTTGAACGGCGAGACACCAACCGGCGCACCGGCACGCGATGTTATGGCGAGCGCCAGGGGGTATACTGCTCAATCGCATCTGTTGCGGCAGGTGCGTCGCGGTAGATTGCCCCGGGAGAGACCGATGGCAGAAATCCGGCTCAGGCCGATCACGGCGGAGAATTGGCAGGCGTGCGCGGATCTGCGCGTTGCGCGGAGCCAGGAGGCGTTCGTCGCCCCCAATCTCTACTCGATCGCCGAGGCCCAGTTCTATCCGCCGATCACGACCCGCGCCATCTACAGCGGCATGACGCCGGTCGGGTTCGTCTCGTACGGCTTCCGCGATGTCGCCGACTCCGCCGATCCGATCCTCGGGTGGACCTGGCAAATCTTCCGCTTCATGATCGACCAGCACCACCAAGGGCGCGGCCTGGGCCTGGCCGCAATGCGCGCGGTCATCGCGGCGATCGTCGCCTCGCCGAAGCACCGCCCCGGCGACCCGCTCTTCCTGACCTACCGCCCGGAAAACGAGGCCGCCGCGCGCCTCTACGCCCGCCTCGGCTTCGCCGTGATCGGCATGGGTGCCTGCCGCCGGATCATCGCCCGCCTCGACCTCGCCCCCTGACGCGCCGCGCTGGTGCTTCCCTCGCTCCTAACGCCTGGCCTCGGTTGTGGCAACTTGGCCCGAGGGGGCGGGGCGGGCTGG
>DATCMP010000749.1:0-7795 GCA_036563365.1 Thermomicrobiales bacterium | reverse complement strand
CCAGGACGAGGGTGAAGATATGATCGCGCGAGGCGGCGAGCCACTCGCGAGTCAGGTCGAAGATCCTTGCTTCAAGGGGGCGAACGAGCATGTACTCTAGCATCGAATAGTTGGTGACGAGGATATCGGGCGGCGCGGCCTGCATATCCCACCGGCAAAGGAGTTCGGGGCCGCCTGGCCGTGGCCAGCCGCCGGAGGCGCGGAGGTCATCGCCGATCGCGTCCCACCCGGCTTCGATTTCGCCCTCGTATTCGCGCCAGCGCTTGCGACGCCTGTCGTTGTCGGGCGTGCCAGCGAGCGCAGTTTGGCCGGTGTAGCGGCCGAAATAGAGGAGATTCCCATGGAGTTGGCGCTGTTGCCAGGCGAGGGCACCATCGGATGCGAGGGTCTTGCGAAGCCGCCGGAGTTGGTCATTGACGAGCGCGTTCATGGGATAGAGGACGAGGGCGCGGACAGCGGCGGGGCGGCGCTCGTGGCGGCGGGCGTGAAGCCACCGCGAGCTTTGACTATGCCAATGGCCGGGCTGGGCCGCGCCTTTTGGCGCGGCCCAGCGGAGGGCTTCGCGCAGGAGATCAGCCAGGATCGGCAAATAGAAGCTCTCGGTTTTCCCTGAGCCGGTGCCGGTGGCGACGATGAGATCACCGGGGCGACCATTAGCTCGCCAGGCGGCGTGGAGCGCATCCTCTTGGTGCTGATATAGCGGATATTTGGTTGGTAGACCGAATTGCGTCAGTTCCGGTAGTTCGCGTGGCAAGTGGGGGATGACGTCAACGAGGTCATGCAGTTTGCGCCCGGCGCGATACCGGGGTGTGGTCTCGATATAGGGTACCTGGCTGGTGGTAGTGGACTCGCGCAGTAAGCTGGCGCGTTCGGCAACGATCGCCGGATGTGAGATGCGATACGCGGTTTCCAGGTAAGTGCAAAGCATTTCTTTCAAATCGTCAGCGATTGTCTGCGGACTCTGGCGCATCGTCGCTCTCCTTGATTAGCAGCGATCGTTCAGCGTCGATTCTTTCGCCCACCGACGCTGAATTGCGGCGGGGATCCGTCTTGTGGTCGCAACCCGTACAAGCTGGAGAGGATGTCGTGGGCGCGCGATAGATTCGTGGCATCGAGCGGCGCGACAAACCATCCCCGCTGGAATCGAGCGGGACCGATCGGCCCGGCCAGAAGCCGCAGCCACTGGAAGACAGCTGTAGGGAGGATACCAGGGACATAGAATGTCGTACCGGCGGACCAGCAAACGCGCGTATTGTCGGCGGCCCGATCGAGTTGCAATTGCCATAAGGAAGCGGTTTCGTGGCTCAGTTCGGCCACCTCGCCATTGCCATGATGGTAGAAAACGCGCGCGATTCGCTCGCCTTGCCAGTCGCTCGACGGTCGCCACCGCACGAGGCCCGCCGGGCTGTTCGACCACTCGCTGACTCCGAGCCAGCGAGTGTCGGTGAGAATTGTCGGGTCGTAGCGTTCCCAGATGCCGAGCAGTTGCGGTGGATGCTCGGCCGCCATGGGGACAAGCAAATCGAGGCTCGGGAGCGAATCGGCGAGATCGTCCGGTCGAAGTATCGTGACGCCGAGGCGAGCGAATGCCTCCTCAATCGGAGTACGCATGCCTGCGCGAGCACGTACCACACGCTCGATGCCAAGCGGCATCTCGACGGCGGCATCGTCTTCCAGCGCATCTCCCCGCACGCGTCCGAGAACGAGCTTATGCTCGATCGCGATGCCAAGTGGTGTCATTTCGTGCCGGATCGTGTTTTCGATACGGGGATCGCCGCAGAGGATGAGGGCCGATGGTGCGCCATTTTGCACCTCGCCGATAAGGTAGGGGGGGAGGCAGGAGAAGCGATTGCGCCGGTCGCGCTCGATATCGCCGCGCGCCCGCGACCAATCGAGGAGCGCGGCGATCCAGGTGCGGCCGTAGCGTTCGGGGAGTTGGCTCGGCAGCCAGCGCGTCAGCTCGCTGACGAGTTGATACTCGTAGCGCGCACCCTGCCGCGCGATATTCAGGAGGAGGCGCCCAGGAGCGCTCTCGATGAGTCCATCGTTGATGGCGGCGACATCCTCAATGGTGAGAGGCTGCATCAATCAGCTCCAGTTCGTGTCTCAGCCAGCGGTAAAAGACGATGAGGGCGGGATAATAGCGGGCGGTCGTGCGCACGAAGCGCGCCCGTCGCTCATGGGGCCAGCGAGAGGAGGCCGTGCCAGCAGCGACATAGGCGAATAACTCGCGGTGTGCGTCGCGCAGCGCGGAGAACGCAGTTGGAGGGCTTGCATCGGGATCGTCATGTGCGAGGGCTAACCAAAGGTCGCGCAACCACGGCGCGCTCGCGGGCGTGGGCTCCGCATCTAGCTCACCCGCGACACGAAGGCACTCAGCGAGGAGGGATTGGGCGACCATCGCCGGATCGTCCGGCACGAAGGGGAGGGCAAGATGCGCGGGGACGATCTGCCCTTTGCCATAGGCGGTGAAGGTGGCGCGTTCACCGGTGCAAGTGGAATCTCCCGGTGCGATAGGATGGTGATGGTCGAACTCGTATTGGGGAAGGACAAGCCCACACTTCTTGCAGATGGCGAGCGGTTCGCGCGCGACGATGGAGAGGCGGCAATTCTCCTTGGCGCGATCAACGGTGATGCTCAACACGCTGGAGAGCCAGGTATCGCCGCTTGGTCTGGCGCAGAGGAGCCTTATATCGCCACCGTGCTCAAGTGCGTCCGCGAGCGCGGCGAGTGATTGGGGCGCGAGGTATGGTCGCGATGGAGTAAGGAGCCTTGGCTTGTAGAGACGATGCCCGATGAGAATCATATCGAGGTGATTGCCGGCGCGCAGATTCGCGGCCAGGCGCTCGGCGATTCCCATATTGTTGATGGTGATCCATTGAGGCTCGGTGGAGGCGATTTTCGGCAGCAAACTGATGAGATGCTCAATATAGGAGGAATGGACAAGTTCGTGGAGATGCTGTGGCAAGTCGCACGCGCGAAGCTGCGGGAGTAGTTGAAGCCATTCATCCCAATTATTGCCGTGCGCCTCATCGGAAGGAGGAGCGGTAGTGATTGGCAGATCGGACACGTTGACAATCTGCCAGGGTTGCCAGGGTTGCTTCTGTCCCAGCGTCACGGACGGCCCGACAGCAGCCCAGCGCGGATAGAAAGCGGTGGCCGCGAGATCAGCGCTGAAGTAGCCCTGACGCTCGATGGTGAAGGACTGGCGACGAATTTGGCCGGCCCAGGGTCGGGAGCCAAGGAGGATGGCCCAGCCGGTGCGGAGAGAGCCGGGATTCGTGACCGATCCGGTGACACGCACATGGTAGCTACCATGGATATGCACGCAGTCGGTGCGGAGATCGGCCCGCGTGAGGAAGGGCTGATCGGCGAACGACAGGGCGGAACGGACGAGGCCGCGCCAACTCAGGGTCGCGGTGAGCGGACCGGAGGAGGGTAACTTTACCCCGAGATCGCCCCAACGGCTCTGCCAGCACCCGGTGGCATCGGCCTCGACCGGGAGGGTGAGTTGCGTATCACCACCGCAAAGGGCGAGCCGCAGTTGCGCGTGGGGCCAGGCTTCGACGACGAGACGACCGTGGAGGAGATCGTTGAGAGAAAGAGCCTCGCGGCGATCGCGCGTGTCGCCGAGTTCAATGGAGAGGGTGAGGGCGAGGCGAGAGGGCGTTTCCGATCGAGGTGGATCGGCAAAGATGATGTCCTGCCTGGCGGTTTCGTTAAAGGCGATCCGCTGGGCTTGCCCCGATGTGACTACTGGATGGGGCCAAACCTCAACGAAGAGCGGGCTGCCGCTCGAGGGGGGGATGGGTAGTGTCACGAGGGCATCGTCGGGCGTCGCGCGATTGAGCACCCTGAGCGGCAGCGTCTGTCGCCAGTGCCCGACTATCTCCACATAGGGGCGGTCGGTGGCGGAATAGGTTGGCACGTCGCCTGCGCTCGGGAGGCGGTCGCCCCCGACCAGGCGGAGACGAGGGCGCCAGAGGTGCGCGAAATCGGGCAGGCCAAGTCTCTCGGTCGCTTTCTCGAGTCGTTCGATCCCTTCGAGCCCGCGTGCCGAGTTTGTATCCGGCGCGATCGTCTCCACGGCGAAGAGACGATAGTTCTGCCACCCCCACCCTGGTGATTCGAGCGGCGTGCAATGGCGGAATAAGGCTCTCGAATCCGCCTCGGTGAGGGATCGTCCGGGATGAATCAAGACGAAGTATTCGCCGCCGAGTCGCCATCCGCGGGTGAGTTGCCCGTTACTCGCGTCAAACACGAGGCTTGCATTGCCCGAGGCAGTGGGGGGACGCGGGACGGCTAACGGATACGTGATCTGATCGGCGACGAGGGTCGCGCCCTGTTCCCACGAGTCTCGCTGGAGCGGTATTCGATACGGATCGTATTCGGTAGCTTTCTCCGCCGGGAGATAGCGCGCGGCGAGATTACAAGTCTGGTTGTCCCAGATGAAGGACGGGGCAACCTTCCCTGGGACACGACCACCGGGAAGTTGTAGGACGAGTTGATTCTCGGCGTCGTCGTAGACCAGCCGTGGGCTGCGGAGGAGGAGGCGGGAACTCTGCGTGTTGGTGACGCCAGCGGCGAGGTCTTGCCATTGGGAGCGCAACCACCGTTGTGCGAATTCACCGACCGCTTCCGCCGTGCCGTCATGCTTGCGCAGCAATTGCGCGAGGCGCACTGTCGCGTAGTGCGATTGATCGAGCCATGCGGTGAGGAGGAGCAAGAATTGATCAAGATCGTCCGCGCCGAGCGGCGCGGACGCGCGATCGGGTCCAGACTGTGAAATGATCGAGTGCCCGAAATGGCACAAGGCATCTTCATCTTGCGGCAGGAGTCCCGCGTGGACCAGCGGCCACTTGATATTCCGTTTCCCTTCGCGGGGGTAGTAGAGGGCACCGCCCGAACGGACGTAGAGCCGGAGCCAGAGTTGGGCCAGTTCGGGTGCGAGGCGAAATTGCACATCGCGGAGACTGACGCCATTCCCGGTAATCTGCTCGCGGAAGGCCGGCCAGTAACGACCAATGCTGCCATCGGTGCGCGCGACATGGCGCATAGCGTAGAGGAGGGGAAGGCTGTCTTCGGAGTTGAGATTCTTCAAGCGATTGATGATGGTCGAAACTGAGGGCGCGCTGCCGGTACACAACAAATGGCGCCGGACGGCGGCACATAAATCGTCAGCTTCATCGTCGGCGAGTTCGTTACCCGGCGGGATCAGGAACCACGGACGCGGTAGATCCGCCTTCGTGAGTGGGGCGTCAACCGGTAAATCGAGGAGTTCGCGGATACGCCGCTGCCAGAGTTGCCAATGCTCTCGTTCAACGGCCTGAATCATCGTTCAACCACCTAACAGATTGTCTGACAGATGCTAGCAACACTCGCGAGAGAACTCGCGGACGTTCTGATACGAGATTAAGGCAATAACGGGAAGACTGCGGTTCCCGCTATTGCAAGTGTTTGGAGTCTGGGCGTAGTGTAACACAGCTTGTGCAATGCGAGGTCACAAAGGGAAGTCCAATGGGTACTAGTTAGGGGAGGGAAGATACTCCTAGAAGTTGTGTACTTTGAAACAAAAGGTAAGTAACGAAACGATAGACGCCGACAACCCCAAGAGGCCGTCGGCGTCTATGCGATCGGGTCGTGCATCGTCGCCGATGCGACGCGGTCGTGGCAACCGGAGTAGCTGGACCGGGACCGAGAGGTGCCACCTTTCGGGGCTACTTCACCCGGTTCGCCCGACCGGTCCTGGCGGCGCTGCCGCGAAGGGGAAAGCTGGGCCGGTATTCCGGTGGGCCATCGCGCCCCAGAGGGCGTCGTCCCGATGTACGTACAGTATTGTGCTGAGGCGGGGGTGTCAAGCAATCTGCGGCGACGGACGCATATCCACTATCCGAAGGGACAGGGGAGGGCGTGGTCGCGGGTGAGGTATTCGAGGGCGAGGGCAGTGGTGCTGGCGCGGCCCCACTGGGCAACGGCGGCGTGCCAGCGTGGCGGGAGGTGGCGGGTCTCGGGGAGGGCGAGGAGGGCGAGCCAGGCGAGGGCGAGGATCAGCGCGGCGAGGAGGCGGCTGAGGCGTTGCGGGCAGCCGACCTGGGCGGGGCTGGCGAGGTCGGTGGCGAGGTACCACGGGTCGGCGGGCGGGTGGCGGCGCGGGTCGCGGGCCTGGTGGCGGGGCAGCCGCCAGCACGGGTGAGGCTGATCGTCACGTCGCGCGGGCGATCGTGATGGAGGCCGTAGCGCACCGCCGCGTGCCAGTTCGGGTGCCAGCGCGCCGGGTCGCGCTGGCCGAGTTTCCAGCGCGTGCCGTCGGCCTCGGTCAGGCAGGTGCCCTTGGCAACCCGCACCACGAACGTCGCGCCGTGGCGCTGCAACCAGGCGAGGAATGGCGCGTGGGCGCAGCCCCGGTCGGCCAGGACCACGGGCGTCACGCCTGACGGCAGGGCGTGCAGCACCGCCAGCAGCGCGGCCGCCTCCAACTGGTTCTGCCCCAGGGCGGCGGGCAGTGCGTCGCGGTCGTAGGCCACCTGGAGTACGGGCAGCGCCCGCCCGCAGCGGGGGACGGCGACGCGCAGCCCCTGGTAGCGCCGTCGCGTGCCGTCGGGCAGGCGCGTGTCGAACAGCGGACAATCGACGGCGAGGCCCAGGCGGCGCGTCCGACCGAGCGCGGCGAGCGTGTGCGGCAGGAACGCCACCTGGAGGGCGAGCGCGTCGAGGCGCGTGTTGTCCAAGAAGCGCCACAGCCGCTTGAGCCGGTGCAGGAGGTCGTGCTTCGGGCGGGCCACGCGCCGCACCGCCGGGGTCGCGTAGGCGCGGGCACTGTCGCTCAGGTTCAGCGCGCGGCGAGCGAGCAGGGCGCTGACCAGCAGCGCCAAGCCCGCCGCCTGCGTGGCCCGCAGCGTCGGCAGGACGCGCTGGACGGCGGCCCGGAGTTCGGCGTACCATCGCATGGCGGGCCTCCCGGTGGGTGGTCGGTCTCAGCAACCCCATCCTACCAGGAGGCCTCGCGCTATCCGTTCACTTCGTGGGTATGCGTCAGATCTGCGGCGATTCTTGCGGATCAGGCCAAGGCGCGCTCGACAAGGCGGCGTAGCTCGGGTTCGGGGGCGGCATGGTAGCGATCGTAGACCCGACGGGATTGCGCCGCGAAGTTGCCGAGGCCGCCTTCGTCGGCGAGGGCGCGGAAGTTCGCCACGCGCATGTTGAGGGCGGCGACGGTCATGCCGAGATGGGTCGCGATCGACTCGCGCGTGGTGTCGAAGTGATCGAGGCCGAAGTGGTGGAGGTAGAGGGCAACGATGTCGTCGGTTTCGGTCCAGTGGTGGTGGATGCCGGTCTTGCTCATTGGGTGCTCCTGAGAGGTTGACGCGATTAATCGGCGGCGGGTGCGGTGTAGGGGGCGGGCTTGGCGGTTAGGCGTGTGGCGGGCGCAGTCGTGGACTGGCGCTGGTGATCCATGCAGTAGACCTTGCCGCCGAAGCGGTCGGGCCGGTCGAGGCAGTATTGGCGGTTGCCCTTGGTGACCTGATGGGCGCAGGTGGCGCAGGTGTAATCGGCGACGGGCAGGGAGGCGGCCAGTGGGGCAACGGGAGCGGCGCGCGGGGCATGGAGGAGCCAGGCGATCGCCGGGGGAATGGGCAGGGGCTGGCCGGGATTGTTGAGGGTGAGGTTGAGGTTGGCGAGGTCGTCGCGATCCCAGAGCTCGATGTGGTTATCCTTGGCGACCTGGGCGGCGGGGCGGGTGGAGTAGCCGTTGGTGACGACGATGCCGCGCGTGCAGCGGCAGGGGCGCAGGGCG
>DATCMP010000748.1:0-20144 GCA_036563365.1 Thermomicrobiales bacterium | reverse complement strand
GGCCCTGTCGTACCCTCGCCGCCTCTTGTCGCTCCCGGGTCATTGCGCTGTGCGCTGCCTCACGCTGGCGTGTATCCTTTAGCGGACTTTGGTGCGGCGGGCGGCGGCGGCGGCGCAAGCGGGAGAAAAAGGGCAACGATGGAGTACGGGATCCTGGGCGGTGGTGCGTTGGGGCTGGTGGCCGCGTTGCGGCTGGCCGAGCGCGGCGAGCGGGTGACCGTTTACGAGCGCGAGCCGATCGCCGGTGGCCTGGCGGCCGGTTTCCAGATCGGCGATGCCTGGCTGGAGAAGTTCTACCACCATATCTTCCGCACCGACCAGGCGATCGTCCGGCTGATCGGCGAACTCGGCCTCGCCGATCGCCTGCGCTGGCCACGACCCCGCACCGTCACCTTCTGGGGGGGGCAGATCTACCAGCTCGATTCCCCGCTCACCGTCTTGCAGTTCCCGCCGCTGACGGTGCCGCAACGATTGCGGATGGCCGCTGCTCTCGCGTTCTTAAAGGTTGCGCCCGCCGCGCCGCTCGAAGGGAAATTGGCGACAACCTGGCTGCGTCGCTGGATGGGGGAAGCCCCGTACCGGATCGTCTGGGAACCGCTGTTGCGTGGTAAGTTCGGCGCGACGCGGGATGAGATCGCCCTGCCGTGGTTCTGGGCGCGCGTCCATGATCGCACGACCGAACTCGGCTATCTGCGCGGCGGTTTCCAGGCGGTCTATAACCGCCTCGTCGAGCGGATCGAGTCGTTGGGCGGGGTGGTGCAACTCGGTGTCGCGGTCAATGATGTGCATACAGCGGCTGACGGGAAGCTGGCCGTCGTAACCAATGCTGGCACGCGCAGCTTCGACCAGGTTATCTCGACTCTGCCCCCTCGCCTGCTCTGCCGCCTGGTGCCTGAACTCCCGGCCGACTACCGCGCACAGTATGATTGGGGACGCGCCTACGGCGCGCACTGCCTCATCCTCGCGCTCGACCGTCCGTTGACCGACTCCTATTGGATGAATGTCAACGATCCCGGCTTCCCCTTCCTGGCCCTGGTCGAGCACACGAACTACATGCCGACCGGCGATTATGACGGTCGGCACCTGCTCTATCTCGGCAATTACCGCCCGATGGACGATCCGCTCTTCGCGCAGAGCAAGGAAGAGGTGCTGGCCGAGTTCCTGCCCCACCTCGCGCGGTTCAACCCGGCCTTCTCCCCGGCGTGGGTGAAGGAAAGTTGGGCTTTCTCCGCGCCGTTCGCACAGCCGATCGTTACCACCGATTACAAAGAACATATCCCGCCGTTCGACACGCCGGTAGCGGGCCTCTACGAGGCGAGCATGTTCCAGGTCTATCCGCACGATCGCGGGCAGAATTATTCGGTGCTGCTGGCCGAGGAATTGGTGGCGAAGTTAACCCAGGGGTGAGTGATCGTTGCTCAGGTGAGCCAGTTTTCTACAACAATCCCGCCCACGAACCGAAAGTAGTGATCTTGGATTAAGACAGTGAGGTTTTGCACCCGGGCTACCGCCGCGATGTGTGCGTCTAAAGGTCGAATCGGTTTCCCTGCTGTCCGTTGCTCCGCCTGAATAATTCCGAACATTTCTGCAGCTGTTTCATCGAATGGATGTATCCTGAGTGCGGCAAGTAGCGCCCTGAGCAAACGGTGATTCTGGACCCTTCTCTAGCTGAGATACACCCCGTAGTAGAGCTCGCCAACCATTGTCGTCCGAAGCGCGAATGTTGCCCCAGCCATTTGCGCCTCTCGGCCCCGTGCCGTTATTGGCTCTTCTCCGGCTATAAGCTTGCTTGCATGATATGTGTCGAGCAGATAATCAGCCATGTATATCGCGATCGTCGTCACGCGCATGATTGATTTCAGCCAGGATCGTATCAAGTTCTCCAGGGCCAAATTGCAGCGCCCCACCCCCATCTAAGACACCGAGAATCGTTTCGGCGGATTCGTCGCGGGGGGTAAGGACTCGTATTTCGCGCGGAGGTAGCCCGCGAAATCGAGTACCTCCGCGACCCGATCCTCCGGTAATTCTTGCACCTCAGCAACGAGGCGTTCAGTGAGTTGTGCTTTTCGTTGGCCCATCAGCGCCTCCGTTCACAGGTTATCTATTACAGGGCGCAGCGTACTATACGTACTTGGATGACCCCCGAAAAAGCAGGGCGGGGGCTAAAAAAGCCCCCGCCCTTTGCCTGCGGCTGTCTCGCTCAGACGAAGAGCGGTGCCAGCACCAGCGTGATCGTCGCCAACAGCTTAATGAGGACGTGGAGGGACGGGCCGGCGGTATCCTTGAACGGATCGCCGACGGTGTCGCCCACGACCGCCGCCGCGTGCGGTTCCGAGCGCTTGCCCTGGATATTGCCCTGATCATCTTTCAGGCCACCGGCCTCGATGAACTTCTTGGCGTTGTCCCAGGCACCGCCGCCGTTATTGAGGACGTTCGCCATCAGGATCCCGACCATCGTGCCGACCATCAGCATCCCCGCCGCAGCCTCCGCGCGCAACAGCACCCCCACGACAATCGGCAACCCCACCGCCAGGGCACCGGGGATGATCATCTCCCGCAGGGCCGAGCGCACGCTGATATCGACGCAGGCGGCGTAGTCGGGCGGCACCTCGCCGGTGAGGATCCGCGGCTCCGCCTGCCACTGGCGGCGCACCTCGTTGATCATCCCCTGGGCCGCCCGACCGACCGCGCGGATGGCGAACGACGTGAAGAGGAAGATCAGCATCGCGCCGAGGAAGCCGCCGATAAAGACCTCCACGTTGCCAAGATTGACTTCGTGCGCCCGCGTCCAGATGGCGCGCCCCGCCTCGGAGCCGATGACCTCGTTCGCCTTGACGAGGCGCAGATTGCCGACCTCATCGAGATAGGCCGAGAAGAGGAGGAACGCGGCCAGCGCCGCCGAGCCGACCGCATAGCCTTTGGTCAGCGCCTTGGTCGTGTTGCCCGCCGAGTCGAGGGCGTCGGTCACGTCGCGCACCGATTCCGGCTGGTCGCTCATCTCGACGATACCACCGGCGTTGTCGGTGATCGGGCCGAACGTGTCCATTGCCAGGATGTAGGCGGCACTCATGAGCATCCCCATCGTGGCGAGCGCGGTGCCGAAAATCCCGCCCGATTCGACCCCGGTGCTCGCGCCGAGCTTGTAGGCCGCGAGGAGGGTGATCGAGATCGTGATCGCCGGGGCGGCGGTCGTCTCGAAGCCGATCGCCAACCCCTGGATGATGTTCGTCGCCGGGCCGGTCTTCGACGCCTCCGCGATCTGGATGACGGGGCGATACGAGCCGGAGGTATAATACTGGGTGATGTAGACGAACGCGATCGACATGATGATCCCGAAGAGGCCGCAGATCGCGAAGCGTAATTGCCCTGCCGGTAAGACAATGAAGGTGATCGCGACGAGGAAGATCGCCGACAGGGCGGCGGTCGCTTAGAAGCCACGGTTCAGGACGCTCATCGGATCGCCGACCCGCGCGGACGGGCGAACGAAGAGCACCCCGACGATCGAGGCGAGCAGACCGAAGGCGAGGACGATCAGCGGGAAGAAGATCCACCCGACGTTGGTACGTCCGGTCGCTTCGTAGAGGGCGACGCCGAGGATCATCGCGCCGATATTCTCCGCGGCGGTTGATTCGAAGAGGTCGGCACCGCGCCCGGCGCAGTCGCCGACGTTGTCGCCGACCAGATCGGCGATCACCGCCGGGTTGCGCGGATCGTCTTCCGGCAGGCCCGCTTCGACCTTGCCGACGAGGTCCGCGCCGACATCGGCCGCTTTGGTGTAGATACCGCCGCCGAGCTGCGCGAAGAGGGCGACGAACGAAGCGCCGAAGGCGTACCCGATGATCAGGAACGGCGTCGCGCCCGGATCGGTCGCCCCGCCGAACGCATAGAAGATCCCCGCCACGCCGAGCAGCGACAGTGAGACGACCAGGAAGCCGGAGACCGCGCCGCCGCGCAGGGCAACCGTCAGCGCTTCGCCGAGCCCGCGCCGCGCCGCCGAAGCGGTGCGCTTGTTCGACTGCACCGCCACGAACATCCCGATATAGCCCGAGAGCCCCGAGAGGAACGCCCCGACGATGAAGGCGATCGCGGTGCGGAGTCCGCGTCCCGGGCCGGCGAAGACGGTGATCAGCACGCCGAGGACCACCGCGCCGATCAGGGCGAAGATGCCGATCGTCTGATACTGTCGGCGCAGGTAGGCGGTGGCCCCGGCGAAGATCGCGTCGCCGATCTTTTGCATCTCGGGCGTGCCCGTGTCGCGCGCCAGGATGTCACGCGCCAGATAGACCGCGAATAGGATCCCGATGACCCCGATGATCGGTACGGACCAGATGAGAATGTCTTGCACGCTTCCTCTCCTCCACCTTGCTGGGCACCCCCGCGCCCGCTTCCACACTGATCACAGCAAGAGTACGGTGTCGGCCCGGTGCCTCCGCCGCCCTTTGCGCTGAGCCCGCCAGGTAGCTGTGGTGATCCCCCCACGCACACTTGCTGCGTGGGCAGCGTTAAGGGTGTTTCGATTTATCTTGGCGTACTCATGCCGCCAGGTGACAGGAGACGAGTCTATCATATTGAATGTCGGCTTGTAAGTCCGACAGCATGTTGATTTTCAACATTGTTTGCGATAGCCCGGTGGGCGATTCTTGCGCCTATTGGTGGCGTATACTGTGGCTATCGTGAGGTTAGCATGCAGGATTCGTGATGGAAGAACGCTGGCGACTCTTCGTGGCGATCGCGATCAGTGACGAGGTACGACGCGCGATTCAATTGGCGCAGGTTGCCGCACGTCGCGCGGGGTTCACCGCGCGGTGGATCGATCCGGCCAGCGCCCACCTGACCCTCAAGTTCCTCGGTGACACGCATCGTCAACGCGTCCAGGCGCTCGGCGCGGCGATGGGTGCGGTCACAGCGAGCAGTCCTGCGTTCATGTTGCGGACTGCTGCCATCGGCGGTTTCCCGAATCTGCGCCGCCCGAGCGTCCTTTGGCTCGGTTTGGCTGGGTCGCTCGGCCACCTCGCGGCCTTACAGCAGGGGGCGGAGGCGGCGCTGGTAGGGCAAGGCTTTCCGGCGGAAACGCGACCGTTCAGGCCGCATCTGACGATCGGGCGTCTCGCTCGTGGTACCGCATTTCCCACCCCCGCGGCAGTTGCCACCCTCGCGGCCAGTGCCGATTTTTCTGGAGCTGTGCTACCGGTACGGAGCATTCAACTCATTCGCAGCGAGCTTGGGCGCGGCGGTGCCCGTTACACGATCCTCTATGATCTCCCGCTTGCTCTTGCAGATGAGTAGATCGGGAATGTTGTGATCAATACGACGTTTACATAAGCATAGGTGACCGCTGGCAGGATTGTTGCTGAGTGCGGTATCGTTCGTTGTGATGATCGAACGATTGCTTGGGACTTTAGGACAGTGGGATGACACATAGGAGCGATCACTTTTTCTGGCAGTTTTGGTAGCGGTCCGGCGGCAGCCAGGTTACTGTTTGCGCTGCCGTTGTCGACGTTATCGAGATGACAGGAGGGGGCGATGACGGTGCAAACCGCGCCGATGTACGAGCGCCTGGCGGCGATCGAGGCGCGTTTCGAAGAACTTGAACATTTAATGGGCTTGCCCGAGACTTCGACCCAGCCGACGAAGCTGGCCGATTATGGCCGTGAGCGCTCCGAGATCGAGGAGGTGGTGGGGGCGTACCGCCATCTGAAGGGGATCGAGTCCCAGATTTCCGAGGCTGAGCTGATGGCCGGGGATAGTTCCGGCGATCGCGAGATGGCCGAGCTGGCCGAAGCCGAGCTGGAGGAGTTGCGCCCGGCACGCGATGCCACACTGGAGCAGATTCGGATGCTGCTCGTCCCTAAGGATCCGAACGACGACAAGAACGTGATCGTCGAGATCCGGGCAGGGGCGGGCGGCGACGAGGCGGCCCTCTTCGCGGGCGAACTCTTCCGCATGTACCAGAAGTACGCCGACAAGCAGCGCTGGAAGACGGACATTTTGTCGCTCAGCGAGATCGGCATCGGCGGCGTGAAGGAAGCGGTCTTCGAGGTGCGCGGCAAGGGCGCGTATAGCCATCTGCGCTTCGAGAGCGGTGTCCACCGCGTTCAGCGCGTGCCGGAGACCGAATCGAGCGGTCGGATCCACACTTCGACGGTGACGGTGGTCGTGCTGCCGGAGGCCGAGGAGGTCGACGTCAAGATCGAGGACAACGATCTGCGGATCGATGTCTATCGTTCCGGCGGCAACGGCGGGCAGAGTGTGAATACGACCGATAGCGCGGTGCGGCTGACACACTTGCCGACCGGGATGGTGGTGACCTGCCAGGACGAGAAGTCGCAACTGAAGAACAAGTTGAAAGCGATGACCGTCCTCCGCTCGCGCCTCTACGATGTCGAGCAGCAACGGCTGGCGCAGGAACGTGGCGACGCCCGACGGTCGCAGGTCGGGAGCGGCGACCGCAGCGAGAAGATCCGCACCTACAACTTCCCACAAGATCGCGTCACCGATCACCGGATCAAGATCAACCTCAGCAACCTGCCGAATGTGATGCAGGGCGAGATCGAGCCGTTCATCCATGAACTCCGCCTCGTGGACCAGGCCGATCGCCTGCGCCACGCCGGGCTGAATTGAGCGACGGAGCACCGGTGAACGGGGCCGAGGAGGAGCGGGGCGCGGCAAACGCCCCCGCTCCTCTCGCCATAGGTACGCCCCAGCCGTTCCCCTCAGCCGCCACGGTGCGCGACGCCCTAACGTGGGGGACCGCTTGGCTGGGAGTGCTGGCGATCGATTCGCCGCGCCTCGATGCGGAGGTCTTGCTACGGCATCTCCTCGGGTGGGACCGCACGCAGCTTTTTGTCGGCCTGACAGATCCCCTGCCCGCGGCGCTGGTGCCGAAGTACCGGGCACTGCTCGCTCGTCGGGGTGCGGGCACGCCGGTTGCCTATCTCGTCGGCGAGCGCGAGTTCATGGGGCTGCCGTTCGTGGTGGGGCCGGGGGTACTCGTGCCGCGCCCGGAAACCGAAGATCTGGTTGAATGGCTCGCCGCGCGGATCCGTGCCGAGCCGCGCTGGCAGGGCCGGGCGCAGATTGTCGATGTGGGGACCGGCAGCGGGGCGATCGCGCTGACGTTGGCCTCGCTGCTGCCCACCGCGCGGGTTGTCGGCGTGGATTTCTCGTCGCAGGCGCTCGGCTATGCGCGGCGAAATCGCGCAAGTATCGGCCTAACAGGGCGTGTTGGTCTCGTGCGCGGTGACTTGCTCGCGCCGATCGGCGCGGTCGATGTGATCGCGGCCAATCTGCCGTACTTGCGCCTGGACCAAGCGCACGCCGGGATCGCGCAGGAGCCGCCAGAGGCGCTATTCGCCGGTGTGGATGGCCTTGATCTCTATCGTGCCTTGCTCCCGCAGGCTGCCCCGTTACTGCGCTCTCCGGGCCTCCTCGTGGCCGAGATCGATCCGGAGCAATCCGCAGCGATGACAGAGATTTGCCGCAAGGCTTTCCCCCACGCCGCGATCGAGGTCCATCGGGATCTCGCTGGATTGGACCGGTTTATCAGCGTCAGTAAACCCTGACGCCTGCGCCGGGATCGATCAATAGGGGAATGTCTGGCTGCTCAGGGGCGTCGGCATGGCGCGTGCCGTGCCTTCAACGATCTTCATTTCGCCGAAGAGGACGAAGAAGTCGATCTGAAGCTCTGGCCCGGTCCCGTGCTCGACCTTCACAAGGCTATTGCCGAAGAGCGCCATTCCCCTAGTGGTGACCCGCGCGCCGGGCGGCACGACGATCTTCGCGCTGCCGAAGATCACGGCGATTTTCAGCGCCGCGCTGCTCATCGGTGAGTGGCGCGTGAGGTCGAGATGGGCGCTACCAAAAAGCGCGACCGCGGTCTCATTCGTCCACTCCGGCGCAAACCCCGCTTCGCTGGTGTTGCCGAAGATAGCGAGCTGCATCGTAATCCTCCTGCACGATTGCTTATACGGCTCCGGCTGTTGGGTATAGGGTAGCATACTCGTGATTGGCTTACTCCGCGTCGTATGCCGGGAACTTGAAGCCCATCTCCTTATTGAGCAAACCACCCTGCCAGAGCGCGGCGATCTGACGTTTGGTGAGGTGTTCCCCGGCGAAGATCGGCGGCAAGAGGAGATCAACTGCTGTCGCCTTCGAGAACATCCCGCAGGAGGCGACCCCGAAGATCGGCACGTCGTCGGGCGTGTAGGCCAGCCAGAAGAGGCTGCCAGGGTGGGCGGGCGCACCGAAGCGCTCCATCCTCCCGCCGATCTGGGCCAGGCCCCCGAGCATCGCGTCGAACGGGTCGAGCGCGCTGCCGCCGGTGGCGAGGAGTAATTCAGCCCCCGCGGCGAGTTGCGTCGCGAATGCCCCCCCGACCGCCTCTGCGTCGTCCGGCACTTGCGTGACCGCGATTACCTCGCCGCCGAACCAGGCGATCTTGTCGCGCAGGCGACCGATGACGCGCTCGCGTTCGCGTTCCCCGAGGGTTTCCTTGATCACCACACCGACCGGCAATGCCCGGAACGGCAATACGCGGATCACGCCTCGGGCGGCAGCGACGGCGATCGCCTCGGCGGCGAGCACATTCGCCTCACGCGCGATCAATGGCGTCACTTTGACCCCGGCTACGACTTCGCCCGCTTCGACCGTCATCCCGTCATACAGCGCGAAGATCGAGATATCATCGAGTTCGTTGAGCGCCTGTAGGGCGTTACCGTCGAAACGCAGGAGGCCGCGCGCCGCCGCCACGACGTTGTAGCGGCCCTCGACCGGTCCCTTGATCTGCACCCCGGCACCGGCCACCGCTACGACAAGGCGTTGGGCGGCTTCCTCCTCGGGGATGTCGCCATCTTCGACAACGAGGAGATGGAGTTTGCCGCTCTCGTTGGCGCGCAAGGTGGCGATGTCCTCGGCGGTGATGTGGTGGCCTTTGCGGAGGCGCGTTCGACCGTCGATCGCGATGTCATGGGCGAGGAGGTGACCTACCGCGTCGGCGGGGGCGAACTGCTGCGCGTCGAGGGCCAATGCTTTCATGCAGGAATCCTCCGGTGCGAGATCGGCGTTCCATCTCTAACCAGTATACTTATCCGCATGGAGGGGGCGTATGCTGCCGGTGAGCGATTTCGACGGTCCGTGGAAGGAGGCGCTGGACGCCTACCTACCGGACATCGTCGCGTTCTTCTTCCCCTCCATCGGTGCTGAGATCGATTGGTCGCGTGGCTACGAGCCGTTGGACAAGGAACTCCAGCAGGTAGCACCGCTCGGCGACACCGGGGGCCAAGCGGTCGATAAACTGATTCAGGTAGCCCTCGTTGATGGTGCTGCTGCTTGGGTACTCATCCATCTTGAGGTACAAAGCCAAGCGGATAGGCTCTTCGCCGAGCGGATGTTCCGCTATCACGCCCGCCTCTTCGATCATTATCGTCGCCAGATTGTCAGTTTGGCGATCCTCGGTGACGATCGGGCGAACTGGCGACCAGCAAGCTTCAGTTACGAACGTTGGGGTTGCGCGCTTGATCTCACCTTCCCCATAGCGAAGCTGCTCGACTATGCTATTGATGCGTTAGAGGCAGACCCTAATCCGTGCGCCACCGTGGTGCTCGCGCATCTGACGGCACAGGCAACACGCCGTGATCCCGAGCGGCGAGCGCGGGCGAAGGTGGACCTGGCGCGACGCCTCTACCGCCTCGGCTACGATCGCGAGCGGATTGTCCAACTCTTCCGCTTCATCGAATGGCTCCTACGTCTACCCCCCGAATTGGAAGATCGGACCTGGCGAGAAATTCGCGCGTTCGAGGAGGCCGAACAAATGACGTACATCACTTATGGTGAGCGAATCGGATTGGAACGTGGCCGTGTCGAGGGCCTTCAGGAAGCGATCGTTTTTGGCCTGGAACTCAAGTTCGGTGATGCTGGCGCAAAGCTGCTACCAGCGATACGCGAGATTACCGACCTGACGACCTTACATGAGATCATGGCACAACTGAAGACCGCAACGACGTTGGAAGACGTGCGCGCCGTCTATCGCGCGCGCGATTGACCCGACCCGTATTGCCTATGCCTGCTGAGGAGGCCATGATGACCGCCGTCGCTGCACCGCTCCTGACTATCTTCGATACGGAGGCGCGTATCGCCACCGTCACGCTCAATCGCCCGGAGAAGCGCAATCCGCTCTCCCTGGCGCTGATGGAGGAGCTGATCGCCACCTTCCGCGCGATCGGTGCGCGGCGCGATGTCGCGGTGGTGATCCTGGCGGCGAACGGCCCGGCCTTCTCGGCGGGCCATGATCTCGCGGAGATGACCGGGCGCTCGGTTGAGGAGTACCGCACGATCTTCGATCGCTGCTGCGAACTGATGGCGGCGATCCAGGCCATACCCCAGCCGGTGATCGCGATGGTGCGCGGGATCGCCACGGCGGCGGGGTGCCAGTTGGTCGCCACCTGCGACCTTGTGGTAGCCGAGGAGGCCGCGCGGTTCGGCACGCCGGGGGTGAAGATCGGCCTCTTCTGCTCGACGCCGATGGTTGCCCTCAGCCGCACGATCGGGCAGAAACGGGCGATGCAGATGCTGCTAACCGGTGCGCTGATCGATGCGCGCACCGCAGCCGATTGGGGCTTGGTCAATGAGGTCGTATCGAGTGAGCGATTGTTACCGCGCACGTATGAGCTGGCGGCGCAGATTGCCACGGCCAGTCCGCTTGTCCTCGGCATCGGTAAGGAAGCATTCTACGCGCAGATCGACCGCGAGCAGGGTGCCGCATACGACTATGCGAAGACGGTCATGACGATGAATGCCCTCGCCGACGATGCCCAGGAAGGGATCGGCGCGTTTCTGGCGAAGCGCCCGCCGCACTGGACCGGGCGCTAACGTGCGTTGCGCGGCGGGAGCGGTCAACCCCTCCCGCCGCGCTCTCGCTATTTCCGCGCCGCCGTGACCACCTGTCGGGTCGCTTCGATGACAAGCTCGGGTTGATTACCGGGGATGTTGTGGTTGCTCTGCTCGGCGATCACCAGTTTTCCTTGTGGTGCGCGGCTAGCGAGATCGGTCTCCAAGATACGCCAGACCTTTTCCAGTGCCTCTACGGGGTAGCCCGCGGGCCAGTTCTCCGCCCGTCCGCGCGCGATTACGATCAGCGGGATATTCGGCAGCGCCGGGCCGATCGAGCGCACCAGCCTCGAACTCTCATAATAGTCTAACCCCTCCGGGTTCGTCTGACGCCCGGTCTCGAACTGCGCCTCTTGCTCCGGGGTCAGCACCTTCGCCGTGGCCGCGAAGCGATCTTCGTGAACGGTATCGACCAGGACCATCCCGACCACATCTTGCGGATATTGGCTGGCGTAGAGGCGGATGTTCAGCCCGCCAAAGGAGTGCGCCACCATCACGTAAGGCTTGGGTACATTGGCATTCTGCAGGAGCTTGTGGAGGTCATCGACCACCTCCTGGCTCGTCCGTGGGCGCGGGATCGGATCACTGTGACCTAAACCGGCGCGGTCGTAGACGCAGACACGTGTCGTGGCGGCGGCGGTCGGCCAGATGCGTGTCCAGATTTGCGAACCGCTATTGACCCCCGCGTCCATGATCACCGTCGGCGAGCCCTGGCCCTGACAGGCGAGCCACAGCCGACGTTCGCCAACCGACACAAGTTGTCCGCTGGCTCCGGGCAGGGAATCCGGCGTTCCCTGGCGCGGTACGTCGGCGCGGGTCGGGCTGGGCGGCATGACGGGCTGTGCCGCCGTGCTCGCGATCGCCGCTGGTGGGTTTGCCGGGAAAAAGCCGGGGGTCGCGGGCCGGTTCCCCGCTGCGATGCTCGTCGCCGTCACGGCGAGCGCCGCCGCACGCGCATCGGTGGTTGGCGCAGCGGGGGTAACCGAGCCCGAGGTGCCGCAGGCGATCAGGAGAAGCGTCGCCACGATGACCCCCACCAGGCTTCGCCCCGCCGACCATCCCTGCATCGCTCCTCCCCTTCTGGCTTGCCCAGGAACAGCGTCACCGTTGCCGTGTCACGCAATTGCAATGGCTATGCCATAAGCGCTTTGCGACAAAAAGAGCGGGCGGCCTTTGGGGGGAGGCCGCCCGTCGATCGTGATGCGGGGGCATCACGGAGATGGGGTTATCTGGAGAGACGGCGAAGGCTGCGGAAAAGTTCCCGTCGCGCGGACGAGTTGGTCAGTGGGCCCGCGCGTTGCGGAAGAGGTACGGAATATGAAGGCGGTGGATACGATCGGAGGAGGGCGGGCGCTGGTGGAAAACCAGCGCCCGCCCTCCGATCATTCGCTCACGTCAATCGTTATTGGCCCATTACGATCAACAGTTCGTTACGCCACCTTCTTGCGCGCGATGCGCCGTCGGCGCGTGGTGCGATCGGGACTGTTCAGGGTGGCCTCGCGCAGGGGTGCCTCGTAGCGCCACTCGTAGTAATGCTGACCGACGTTCCCCAGCTCGATCTGCCAACCCGCCGGATTCTGTGGGCTGTAGGTCAGGGTCCAGCGCTCGAAGATCTGGACGAGGATGACCCGATCGATCCCATCGACAGTGACCTGGACCCAGAACGGATCGGTCAGCGGATGGCCGGGATCGAGCCCGGCGGTGTTGCCCTGCAACTGGGCGTAGAGGCTGTGCCGCGGGTCGCCGTCCGGGCTGGTCAGGAATGTTTGCTGGTACCACTCGGCGAAGACATCCGCGACGTTGTGCCCGGTGACCTCGTCGTAACCGGTCAGCGTGACGAGCGCGGGTGGTTGTGTCCCTTCATCGAACGGGGTGATCGAGCCACCGGGACGCAGGAGCCAGTTGATCGGTGCGCCCGCGTAGTTGCTGGTCCGTTTCGCGGCCCCAACCGCGGCATCGGCATAGGTCGGGGCGAGCTTATCGGGTGCGGGCTGGCCGAGCGCGAGTGCCGCCACGTTACGGTCGGTGTCCTTGATCGGGCCGACGAGCGGGATCTTCGCCGCGCCGACATCGGTGCTGACATTGTTGCCGAGGTCGATCTTGCCGGTCAGCATCTCCCAGGCGAGCTTTCCGACGCTGGTGAGGAAACCGCCCTTGCCGTCGCCGATCCGCTCCATGCGGCCCTTATCCCAGTACTGCACGACCCGAACGTTGTCTTTCCCGTAGCTTTCCAACACCGCACCGGCGAACGGTTGCGGCCCCCAGATCCACGATTGGCGCTGGCTGGTGTAGACCTGCCGGTCCGTGGCATTCCAGGAGGTGTCGAACGCCGCCTTGTTCGCCGGATCGTTGTGGCTGACGAGCGCCATCCCGCTCTTCAGGAATTGCCCTTCCAGCGGCTCGGGGCGGATCGAGAGCCAACCGTTATCTTCCCAGATCGCCAGCCCGAAGTGCAGATGCGCGCCGGTGGAGGTGGACCCGGTATTGCCGACGAACCCGATCGTCGTGCCGTGCGGCACCATCTGATTGATCTTGATCCCGGCGCTGATCCGGGGGTCGTCCTTGAGATGGAGGTAGTGGCTCCGCAACAACGTCCCTTGCGGCGAGCGGTGGTACATCTCCACGGTCCAACCGCCGCCTGCGGTGGCGTAGACATTGTTGATCAGGCCGTCGGCAGCGGCCAGGACCGGCTCGCCTTCGTCATTCTCGCTGCGGGGCCAGGTTCCCTTGTTGAAGTCGACATCGAAATACATGCCGCCTGCGTCGTTGTGGAATCCTTCGCCATAGAAGGAGCCGTCGCCGCCCGCGTACCAGGTTTCCCCCGCCCTGAACGGCAGATAGAGCGGGATGGAGGAGAGGGCGTCGAGGTGGCGACCGGTGAGCGAAGGTTGCAGCGGATTCTCCGGCGCGACGGTGATGATCGGCTGCCCGCCGCCGCCGGGGCTGAGATTGAAGTTCGGGTCCGCGACGAGCCCCCCGGCGTAACTCGACGCCCAGGAGAGGATGAGGTTGACGTACCAGTCGGCGTTGTTATACGCGAAGAGCGCACGTCGCATGTCGCCGGGTGCCCCGCTGTCCTGCAAGTAGAATGCGGCGGCGTAGATCGCCGACTCGGCGTCCCAGATCCCGGTCATCCCCAGACCCTTGCCGGTGATCCCGTCGATCCGGGCGGCATACGGCCGATAGGTGGAGGGCAGGAACTGCATCATCCCGAGCGCGTGCTGATTCTCGGTCCCGGCGAACTGTGCGAGGTACGGCCCGACCGCGCGGGGATCGAAGCCCGATTCAACCTTGGCGATCGCCAGCAGGATCTCTTTCGGCACGCCGGTCGTCGCGGCGGCTTTCTCGAAGGTCGGCATCAGCTGCGCCGGGGCGACGGCCGGGCCGACGGGCGGCATCGGCACGCCGGGATTGATCGCCGGGGCGCTGCCGCCACTCGTGCTGCCGGTGGTCGGTTCCGCGAGGGGGCGACGCGCTCCGGCGTAATGCTGCTGGTAATACGCCTCACCGAGGTTGCTGATCGTCGTGCCCGAGCCGAGCGAAGAGGCGTGGATGAACCGACCGCCGCCGAGGGCGATCCCGACGTGGCTGATGCCGGGGGCGTAGGTGTCCTTGAAGAAGACGAGGTCGCCGGGCTTGATATTCGCCGGTTGCACGTTGACGCCGACACCGGCCTGATCGCCCGCGACGCGGGGGAGGGTGACGCCCGCCGCTTTCTGGAAGATCCAGAGGATGAAGCCGGAGCAGTCCCATCCTGCTGGCGACTGCGCCCCCCAGACATAGGGGACGCCGATATGCTTCTGGGCCTCGGTCGTGACGGCGGTGCGCCAGTCGCCGTTGGCCGGCAGGACCCCAGCATCGCCGGGCATCTCTAGCGGGCCGGCCGGGACAAGCGGATCAAAGAGGGGTGATGGGCTCGGTGTGGGGCTGGGCGACGGGCTCGCCGACGGGCTCGCCGAAGGGCTCGGCGATGGTGAAGCCGTGGCCTCCGGTGTTGCGGCGCGCGGCGTGCCGCGCCCACCCGGATTCACGATCGCGCCGCCACCAGCGGGGATCGTCGATGGCGAAGGCGATGATGTTTGGGTTGACGGCGTGGCCTGCGCCGGAGCCTGAGACGCTGCCGGGGCGTTGGTCGGCTGTGGCGCAGCCGATTGCTGCGGTGCGACCGACGGTTTCGGCGCGGTCGAGGGGGGCGCGTTCGGTGCCACCGTGGGGGCCACCGAAGGGGCGCTCGGCGGGGCGGTCCTTGGCGCTACCGAGGGTGCCGCCGAGGGTGCCGCAGATGGGACGCGCGGCTGTACCGTCGCCGTGGCAACGGACTGCGAGCCGACCGACGGCGTTCCCGCGACCTTCGTCGGGAGTGCGTTGGGGCCATCGGCGCTGGCGGGCGGACTGGGCGGATCATCGGGGGCGGCGCTGGCGCTCTGCAACCCCGGCATCAGCGGACTGAGGAGCGTCACGATCAGCGCAACCGCTACGAAGAATCGCGAGAGTATCATCATCGCTCGTTCCCTCGACTGTAGAATCGACCAAAAAACTGACCGTCCAAAACCGGTTCAGGCTCGCGATCCCGCGGGTGATACAACCTTGCCAACTGGTGTTACTCCCAATCCTCTCCACCACCATCGCTCGCTGCGATGGGCCGATTTGCGGTGCTGTGCCTGGGTTCAATACCCCCACTATACGGTACAAATACGCCATTCCGACGTGCCTTAGTACCAATTGTCCAGAGAGGTCAGGGGGAAAAGGCGTTCCGATCCCAGTACCAGCGTCTGGTCAACGGGACCGGAGTACCGGCTTTTGGGCAAATGAACGCTACCGCCGGGGGGACTGGTGGGGCAATTGGCGACGCTGCGGGCCGCACCACGGTTTGCGCTGACGATTGTGGTATGTACCTTGGTCAGCGTCATTGTGGTCAGGCGGGGTCTAGCGACCGCATGGGGAGCGCCCACGCTTGCTCCCTAATCGCTCGCGGTTCTGTCGCTGATTGTCGGTGGGATGTATCGCGCCCGTGACGTCCCAATCCTGTGGGGCGACTTGCGGAGGGCAGCGAGTTTTCGGCGTTATGAGGCTTCGCGGTCGAGGAGGTTGGGGTTGTGGGGCACCCCCTCGACATCGAGGAAGTCGAGGAAGTCCGACCAGGAGCCGAGGGCGAGCGTCCGGTCGATCCGGTCCTGCGCGGCCACCGCCAGGGTGCGATCGACGATCGCCGGGGTGAGGTCGGCGATCCGGGTTTTGCCCATGCCTGCGAGCCGACCGATGGCCGGATGGATCACGAAGGTGAAGAGCTCCATCGCCTCCCATTGCTCCGTCTCGCGGAGCCAGCGGGCATAGCGGAAGGCCACACCCATGAGTGAGTTCGGGTCATGCATCGGGCCGCACCCTAGCTTCACCAACGTCGCCACGCGGGCCAAGGCTCAGCGCCTGCTTCGCCCCGGCGGCAACGGTCGTCATACTTGCGGCGGGTTCCCTGGCGACACCGGCGCCACGCCCAGCTACCGCTCGCGCTCATGCTATTTCCACGGATGTTACCCGGGAGCCTTATAGTACTGATTCGCGGGGGTCCTGTCCATCTGGCGACAGGGCGCTTGCTGAGGCATGCTGGCATTTCGGTCCACCGAGAACGTAATTGGCGGGACCGATCAGCGCGGCGTCAGTTCTGCTCGCGAGTGGTACGTACGAAGAGTTTCCCTTGTTGCACGCTCACTGCGAGCACGCGGAAGGGCTTGTTCTGGACAGAGGTTGATAACTGCATATTGATCGGATTTTCGAGGATTCTCCCGAGGTTGGGGGGGAGCGGCAGGGGACCGAGGGTGGCACGAACGACTTCGATCGCCAGTTTCCCGTCTTTCACCCCGGGCCGTAGCACGATGTCGGCCGGGATGGCCGGGCCACTGCCGCCCGTAGGGGGATTGATCGGTAAGGGGATCGGCGGACCGGGCCTGCCGGTCGCTGGCGTCGCTGCTGCGCCCGCGCGCGACGAGGAGACGATTCCTCGAATGGTGACTGTGCCGTCATCACGCGACTCGACGGTGGCATCGTTGAGCTTGATCGGCGGCTCGTTCCCGCCGTTCTTCCCGCCGCCTTCGCCGCCGTTATTAATCCGATCGGCCAAGAAGGCGTCGCTCAGCTCTAACGTGATCTCCCAGTCTTGCGGTGAGGCGGCCGGGGCGACTGTCGGGGGGGCGACCCTCGTCAGGCCGAGGGTCAGGAACCCCCCGAGCCCGAGTGCCAGGCCGATCACGCATGTCAGCACCAGGAGTAATCCGCGCCCGACTGCGATCATTGGCCCTTGCCCTCCCGCTCCATTGGCTGCGATGTCATGTATCCGGTGAGGCGCCCGATCGTCGCCGCAGTTTGCGCGACGATCATCTGGACGATCGCGCCCGCTGGCAAAAGCTCGTCGATCGCCCCGACGCCGCTGCCGGCCATCAGCGCGAAGAGCGACGGATCGTCGTCCCGCTCCGCCTGCCAGACCGCCGCCTGTATCGACTCACGCTGGGCGAGTAACAGCGTTTCCCTCCCAGCCCACGCGTCCGTGAACCGATTCCTGATCGCCCGGACTCGCGCCCCCGGCCAAGGTTGCCCCCAGAGCTGATCGAACGCCGCTGTATGCACCGTGTCGCCCGGTTGTGCCGCGAGGATCGCCGCTTTCCAAGCCGGGCTAATCGGCGCTTCAGGCGTTGCCAGGAACCGTGTCCCCAACCAACCCCCCGCCGCGCCCAAGGCCAGCGCCGCTGCCAGCCCGGCTCCATCGACAATCCCTCCCGCTGCCAGGACCGGGAGGGTTCCCGCAGCGGCGACGACCGCGGGCAGCAATTCCGCCAGCGCTATGAACCCGCTGTGTCCACCGCCCTCGGTCCCCTGGGCCACGATCGCATCGACGCCAGCCGCCCGCGCGGCGGCGGCCTCGCTGACGGTGGTGACCTGCGCCACTACCTTGGCCCCGGTCGCGCGGGCTTGTCCTACCCACGGGCCGGGATCACCCCAGGAGAAGCAGTAAACCGGTACACGCTCTTCCAGGCAAACCGCGAATGCCGCCTCATCGAAGCGTCCGAGGACATGGTTGACGCCGAACGGCTCGTCGTCAAGCAACACCCGTGTCGCGCGGAGCAGGGCGCGCAAGCTTTCCGGCTCACGCCCCAACGCGCCGTGGAAGCCAAGTCCGCCCGCCCGCGAGACCGCTGCCACCAATTCGGGCGAGGTGTAGTTCGCCATCCCCGCCTGGCAGATCGGGTGAATGATCCCGAGGGCGTCGCAGATTGGCGTGTGCAGCATCGTCGTCTCGCCCGCGTGCGATCGCGCCTAGTTCGCGCCCGCGGGCGCGAACTTCAGGCAGACCGGTGATGGCACCGTCGCCGTCTGATCGGTGATGGCGAGTTGCCCGGTCGCCTCATCGATGCGGAAGGTGACGACCGTATCGGTATTCTGATTCGCCGCGAACAGGAAATGCCCGCTCGGATCGATGGCGAAGTTGCGCGGGGTCCGCCCGCCGGTCGGCGTGTGACCGATCGGGGTGAGGGTGCCGGTCGCGTCGTCGATCGCGAAGGCGGCGATACTGTCATGTCCGCGATTCGAGCCGTAGACGAAGCGACCCGACGGCGCGACGTGGATGTCGGCGCAGGTGGTGTCACCCTCGTAGCCTGCGGGCAGGGTCGAAACGGTCTGAAGCTCGTTCAACGTCCCGGCAGCCGCATCCCAGGCGAACGTGGTCACGGATGAGCCGAGTTCGTTAATCACGTAGACGAACGGTTTGGTCGGGTGGAAATCGAGATGGCGCGGCCCCTCGCCCGGCGCGATCTGCGCTCCCACCGGCTCGTTGTGCCGCAACTGCCCGGCGGCGGCATCGAGCCGATAAACGAAGACCTGATCCATCCCCAGGTCCGGGCAGAGCGCGAACTCGCCGGAAGGATCGACGGCGATCGCGTGAGCGTGGGGGCCTTCCTGACGCTTCGGGTTGACGCTCGCCCCGCTGTGCTGGTCGACATAGCTGGCCGGGTGCAACCGGCCCGTCTCATCGATCGGCAAGACGGCGACGCTGCCGCTCGAATAGTTCGCCACCAGGACGCAGCTCCCCGTCGGATCGACGGAGAGGTGGCAGGGGTCAGTGCCGTGCGACGGCTCGCGATTGATAAAGGTTAAGTCGCCGGTATCGGGGTCGCGCGCGAAAGCGCTGACCCCGCCGCCCGGGTGCCCATCTGTCTCCAGCGCCTCGTTGACCGTGTAGACGAAGCGGCCATTGGGATGGAAGGCGATGAACGAAGGATTCGCCACATCCTCGATCGTATGCAGATGGTTCAACGCACCCGTTTGCGGATCGACCCGATAGACATACAGGCCGTCTGCGCCCCCGCGTCCGGGATGCCCAACCTTGGTATAGGTGCCTACGTACATGAACTGTGGTGCCGTTGTCGTGCTCATCTGTCTCCTTCTACCGATGGTCCCGGTCTTCGTCCTTACCGGGGGAGTTGGTTGTCACCATCGCTATCGTGGTTCACCGGCCTGCGATGGGCATGATAACGACGGGGCCATCGCAGCGCGTCGCACAGTCGCCCACGCGGCTCAGGGCGTGGTCTTGAGTTGCAAACCTTTGAAGGCGAACTCGGCCGAGCGTACCCCTTGCGGGGTCTTGGCGAAGACGCCGATCTCGCCGGCCTGGGTGATCGTGGCGTTGTTGAGGGTATAGACGGATGTGCCGTTGATCCCGAGCACGATCTGGTTGTTGCGGGAGGTCACCTGGAGTCGATTGGCTTCATCGCCAACCTTGATCACCCCGGCTTGACCAGCCGCGTCGAGCGGTCGCAGGGTGCGCGCCGTATTTTCCGGGGTGATCTGAAAGAGCGAGAAGCGCCCCTGGGCGGTGACATAGAAGATATACCGTTCGCTGGCCTTGTCGCCTTGCTTGGGCTGGCGGCGGAAGACGAGCCCATAGCCGGCCGAATTATCGCCGGAAACCCGGCGCGCTTCGACCTCCAGGGTGAAATCTTTATATTTCTGCCCTTCCGGCGCGTAGAACGACCATTCTTGATCCTCGTCCAATACCTGAACGTGGTATTCGTTCTGCGCTGCGTCGTAGCTATAGCGCAGCTTATTGCTCGTATCCTCACCCTGCTGCCAGTTCTGCCAGACGGCGGTGTAGGTGCCTGCGGGTGTCGCCACCGCTGCGGGCGTCGTCGGGCGCGGCGCAACCGTCGGCGTCACGGTCGGTCGCTGGGTCGCGATGCGGGTCGGGGTGGCGGTGGGCGCGACGGTCGCGGTCG
>DATCMP010000744.1:0-2462 GCA_036563365.1 Thermomicrobiales bacterium | reverse complement strand
CCAGGCGGCTACGGGCAAGCCGGCGGACACGCCGTTCCTCGCGGCTATCCTGCGGTTGACGTGCCTGGATGTGCTTCGGCATGGCCCCCTCCTCCGCTACCCCAATCGAGGAGGGTAATCTACCCTATTTGAGGAACGATGGACTAGCGCCAAGCGCCTTCACGCCATCGTACTGATGCGGGGACCAGAAAAGACGGGCTGCGGGAGGCCACCGTCCGGCCTCCCGATCCCCTTCGTCCCGTCCCATGCGCTCATCGTACTCGTCCCTATTGCTCCTTTCTGACAGTGCGGTTTTGTCATGTATCTGCGGGAGCATGGCCGACTGCTAAACCTCGGGCCTCCTATACTCACAGCTCACGGGGAAGCGGGTGGTGGTGCAACTGACGGTCAGCCCCCGCATGCCTATGCCCATTTAGCGCGAGGATTCTCACATGAGTGATGCGATGGACGGTGCGGCGGCGGCGATCGGCTCTTCCCCGTTCCGGGATAGGGTAACCATGCTGGTCGACAGGATGATGGTGCATCCCTCGACGTGGGCCGTGCGGCGACCGCGGCGCTCGCATACCCAATCCTCGATCGGCAGGGACGTGGGCCAGCGCCGCGGAATGAACGGCGTGCCCCTGCGGCAGTGATGGAACTCCTGCATAGCGGTACTCGCACGCCGATTTCAATAGCGCGGATCAGTTCGATCTCGGCTCGTGCTGGCTAGGGCGTGGCGTCAGTTGAGGGGGATTGCCGAGGCAGCCAGGGAGACGCCGCCCAAGAAGCTACATTTGGTCTTGTCGTAGCGCGTGGCGATCCCCCGGAACTGCTTCAGTTTGGCGAAGAAGTGCTCGATGAGGTGGCGGCCTCGGTAGAGGTCGCGGTCGTCGTCGCGGGGCGCTTGCCGGTTACGTTTGGGCGGGATGACCGCCGCCTTCCCGGCCTCCCGCAGCGGCGCGAGGACCCGCGCCTCCGCGTCGTCGCCCTTGTCGGCGATCACCGTCGGGGCGGCGATGCCCGAAAGCAGCGCGTCGGCCCCGTCCAGGTCGTGCGCCTGCCCGCCGGTGCGGTGGAAGGCGACCGGGTTGCCGAGCGCGTCGGTCACCGCGTGGATCTTCGTCATCAACCCGCCGCGACTCCGCCCGATGGCCTCGTCGCCGTCGCCCCCTTTTTGCGCGCCCCCGCGCTGTGCTGGTGGGCGCGCACGATCGTCGCGTCGAGCAGGGCGCACTCGTTGTCGGCATCCGCGCTCAGCGCCGCGAAGAGTCGCCGCCACACGCCGCCCACCGCCCAGCGGCGGAACCGCTGGCCGATCGACTCGGCCTTCCCGAACCGCTCCGGCGGGTCCGCCCAGGGGATCCCCGCGCGATAGCGATAGAGGACCGCGTCGACGAACAGCCGGTTGTCCGCCGCCGTCCCGCCGACGTGCCCCGCCCGCCCCGGCAGCAGCCGTTCGATCCGCGCCCACTGGTCATCCCGCAACGCATACCGCCGCACCATCGCCCCCTACCCACGCCGCCCGCTTACCTCCACACACTATCACAACTGAGGCCACGCCCTAGTCACGGGGTGCGCTAACATCCTTGGTAGTATGGATATGCGGGCGCGAGGGATTGTCGCGGATGGACCAGAAGTTTGGCGCAACATCCTCCAGAGCGATTTCTTACGTAGAACTCATTGATAGCGGGCGAGCTATTGTGACCAATGTTACCGCTCTGCCTATCACCGCCCGGCCTCCCGGTTGGGGCGCATATTGACCATCCCGAGTCGACCAGGGTATATTGGGCTCCGGAGATCGGGACGAATCGCGCTAGCTGTGGCACTCGGGACCGCCCTAGGATGGAGGGGCAATCCGAGGTTCCCCCTGCCGCCCCTCTTCGCGGCGGGGGCCAATGGGTCGCGCGATGCGATCTGGTGCGCACAAGGATCGCGTCGGGCTGGCGCGATCTGGAGGAGCGTGATGTCGCCACTGGATAAAGCGGACGATCGAGCAGGGCACCGCAGGCGGTCCCCACACTTGCTACACCCGGCCAGGCAGGCGGGTGGGCAACCGGACGTCCCGCGAGTCAGCGTGATCGTGCCGACCCTCAACGAGGAGGCGAACCTCCCCCACGTCTTGCCGAGTATCCCAGACTGGGTACACGAGGTGCTCGTGGTGGATGGTCACTCGGTCGACGACACCGTCGCGGTGGCGCGGGCGCTACTGCCAACGGTGCGGATCGTGATGCAGGAGGGGCGCGGCAAGGGCGCGGCCTTGCGCACCGGGTTTCGGGCCGTCACTGGCGACATCATCGTGATGCTCGATGCCGATGGTTCGACCGCGCCCGAGGAGATTCCGCTCTACGTCGCGGCGCTCGTCGCCGGGGCCGACTTCGTCAAGGGGTCGCGGTTCATGCAGGGCGGCGGCACGAGCGATATGACCCTCCTGCGCAAACTGGGCAACGGTGCATTCGTGGTGTTGTCACGTCTCCTCTTCGGCA
>DATCMP010000741.1:0-10420 GCA_036563365.1 Thermomicrobiales bacterium | reverse complement strand
CGCCGAGATCCGCCAGATGAAGTGCATGATGGTGGTCGGGGCGAATGTGCCCGAGACCCACGCGATCACCTCCTACTGGATGAACCTGGCGACGCGAACGCACGGCGACCCGGCGGGGCTGATCATCATCGACCCGCAGTGGAATCTGCTCTGCAAGGTCGCCAATATCTGGCTGCGCCCCAAGCCGGGGACCGATGGCGTCCTCCTCAACGGGATGGCGAAGTACATCATCGATCAGGGTCTGGCGAATACAGCGTTCACCGAGGCCCGCGCCGAGGGCTACGCCGAGTGGGTCGAGTCGCTGGCCGATTTCACGCTGGAGCGCGTCAGCCGCGTCACCACCGTCCCGGCGGAGGAGATCGCTGCCGCCGCCCGGATGTATGCCACCGGCCATAACCACAAGGAGGGCGATGGCTGGGGTCCGTCGGCCGCCTTCTTCGGCAATGGCCTGACGCAGCACGTCGGCGGGGTAGATAACGTCCTGGCGCTGAACAACCTCGCCATCCTCACCGGCAACGTCGGGCGCGAGTTCGCGGGTGTCAATACCTTCGTCGGCGATAACAACACGCAGGGGTCGAGCGACATGGGGATCGCCCCCAATCGCCTCCCCGGCTGGGCCAGCTATGACGATGCCGAGGCCCGCGCTCGCCTGGAAGAATTGTGGCTCTCGCGCTGGGCACCGGACGCGCGGGTACAAGGGCTGCCGACCGAGGCGGGCTACACCCTCACCGAACTGCCGCTGGCGCTGGAGCAGGGCAAGGTCCGCGCCGTCTGGGTCCAGGGCGAGGATCTGATCGACTCCGCGCCAAACCAGGAGCGGATGGAGCAAGCGCTGGAGCGGGCGGAGTTCCTGGTCGTGCAGGATATGTTCCTGACCTCGACCGCCCAACTGGCCGATGTGGTCCTCCCCGCCGTCAGCGGCTACGAGAAGGATGGCACCTACACCAATCTGGAACGGCGCGTGCAGCGGGTGCGGAAGGCGATCCCGCCGGTCGCGGGCAGCAAGCCGGATTGGCAGATCTTCATCGATCTCTCGCAGCGGTTCGGCTACGACCTGCCCTACCGCCACCCGAGCCAGATCATGGACGAGATCGCGTCGTTGGTCCCCGACTACGCCGGGATCACCTATCGCCGGATCGACAAGGACGGGATGCACTGGCCGGTGCCCGCGGCGGATCATCCGGGTACGCCGACGTTGCACCTCGACGGCTTCGCCACGCCGAGCGGCAAGGCGCAGTTTGTCCCGACGCGCTACGTGCTGCCGGGCGAGGCGGTCGACACGCAATTCCCGCTGGTCCTGCAAATCACCACGTCGCTCAACCACTGGGATACCGGCGAGCGGACCCGGCGATCGGTGGGGCCGCGCACATTGGAGCCGGATCCGACGCTGAAGATCAGCCCGACCGACGCGGAACTCGCCGGTGTACGCGATGGCGATCTCGTCCAGGTCACGTCGCGGCGCGGTGCGATGGCGTTGCGCGCCCACGTCACCGACAGGTTGCCCGCCGGGATGGTGCGGTTCGATAACCACTGGCCGGAAGTGGCTGCGGGCCGGGTGATCACCGAGGCGTTCGAACCGAACACCGGGACGCCGGAGCTCAAGTACACCGCCGTGCGGGTGGGCCGCGCCCCCGTCGGCCAGCTGACCGAGGAAGTCGCGGCGGATAAGTAAAGGGGGGTTGCGGGGCCGATGGCGCGGCTCGTGGCGGGCTGGAACGCCCAGGGGCGAGTGCCTAAACGAGCCGCGCGCACGCCCGCGACCGTTGTGACCGAAGGGAGCGCCGATGATCCCGCCGACGAACCAGAATCTCGGGATGACCGCCATCTTCATGGCTATCGTCCTGATCATCCTGCTCTCGACGATGGCGATACTGACCTGGATCGAGCGCAAGGTGCTCGCCCGGATGCAGAGTCGGCTCGGCCCCACGCGCACCGGCCCGGCGGGGCTCTTGCAACCGCTGGCCGATGGGATCAAGCTGCTGGCGAAAGAAGACCTCGTCCCGGCGAACGCCGATCGTTACCTCTTCCTCTTCGCGCCGCTGATCTCGTTCGCCACCGCATTCATCTCCTTCGCCGTGATCCCGCTCGGCCTCGAAACGCTGCCATTCCCGTTCCTCAACAGCCGCATCAGCCTCTTCATCGCCGATGTCAATATCGGCGTTCTCTTCGTGCTGGCGATGAGCGGCATCGGCGTCTACGGGATCATCCTCGGGGGCTACGCCTCCGGTAACCGCTTCTCGCTGCTGGGCGGGTTGCGCGCTGCGGCGCAGGTCATCTCCTATGAACTGATCCTCGGCCTCTCGCTGATCGGGCCGTTCCTGCTGACCGGCACCCTCTCATTGCGCGGGATCACGCAATGGCAACAGGCCAATACCTGGTTACTCCTGGTGCAGGCACCATCGTTCATCCTCTTCCTGATCGCCGGGATCGCCGAGACGAACCGCGCGCCGTTCGACCTGCCGGAGGCCGAATCGGAGCTGGTCGGCGGGTATTACACCGAATACAGCGGGTTCCGCTTCTCGCTCTATTTCCTGGGCGAATACGTGGCGATGCTCGTCGTCTCCGCGGTCGCGGCGACGATCTTCCTCGGTGGCCCCGCGGGGCCGTTCCTGCCCGGCCCGATCTGGCTGGCGCTTAAGATCGCGGCGTTCATCTTCCTCTATATCTGGTTGCGCGCCACCTTGCCGCGCTTCCGCTACGACCAGCTGATGGGCCTCGCCTGGAAGCTGTTGCTCCCGCTGGCCCTGCTGAATATCGTCGTCACGGCGATTGGTCGGCTCTATGCGCTGGGCTTGCTCAGGTTTTAGTCGTGAGTTGTGAGTCGTGAGAGGAACGACGCTCATGGAGCACCATGAGTACAGGGGACAATCGCGACGAAATGGCGGTAGAGCGCACGGTAGTGTATAAACGTCAGCGGTCAGAGCGGTGACGGTCGTTTTCTCGCGACTCACGACTTAGGACCCACGACTAAGGAGAATTGGCGATGCTGCCACAGATTAAGGGCTTCTTCGTCACGCTGCGACAGCTGACGCAGAAGCCGGTCACCATCCAATACCCCGACGAGCGGAAGCCGGTCACCAACCGCTTCCGGGGGATGCCCACGCTCCGTTCCGACCCGGATACCGGGCGCGTCCTCTGCGTCGCCTGCGGGCTCTGCGAGCAGATCTGCCCGACCGGGGCGATCGTGATCAACGTCGAGCCGACCGAGCGCGAAGAGGAGCGGAACCTCGTCGAGTACACGCTGAAGCTCGGGCGCTGCATGTTCTGCGGCCTCTGCGCGCGCGTCTGCCCGGTTGACGCGGTGACGATGAGCAAGCACTACGAGCTCGTGTCGCAATCGCGCGACCAGTTCTTCCGCCAGAAGGGCGAGCTCTCGATCCTGGGTCAGGATGAGTCGGCCTACTATCAGCAATGACGAGCGGAGTAGGCAGTAGGCAGTGATGACGTTGCCGGTTCGTACTTCGTACTTCGTCGTTCGTACTTCATGTAGTGCTCGTCATCTCCTCGGAGGATCGGTGTGACTGGATCAGAAATCGTTTTCTATTTCCTCGCGACGATCGCCGTGCTGATGGCGGCGGGGGTTGTCTTCGCGCGCAATCCGATCCATTCGGCCTTCTTCCTGGTGATCTCGTTCCTCAACGTCGCCGGGATCTATGCCCTGCTCGGGGCCGAATTCCTGGCGGCGGTGCAGATCATCGTCTACACCGGCGCGATCCTGGTCGTCTTCCTCTTCGTGATCATGCTGGTACGACCGGAAGACCTCGGTGAGCTCAATCAGGGCTCGAAGGTGCAAACCAGCCTCGCCTGGTTGCTCGGTATCGGCCTCTTCGGTGAGATCGCCACGGTCATCGCGACCGGCATCGTCCGCGGCCAGCAGAGCACCATCGACGCGCAAGCAGTCGCCCAGGTCGGGGGGAACACCCAGGCGCTCGGACGGTTCCTCTATTCCGAATACCTCCTGCCGTTCGAGGTCGCCTCGCTCGTCCTGCTCGTCGCGACGATCTCCGCGATCGTCCTCGGCATCCCCGAGCGGATGACGCAGACGATGATCGGTCGCTCGACCGGCAGCATCTCGCTCGGGCATCCGACCGGCAGCGATCGGATCCACGAGGCTGACCAACTCGGTATCCCCGCCGTCACCGCGCCCGACCTGGGCGAGGAGGGTACGATCGATGTCAACACCCCGACTCGCCCGACACGCCCCGGCGTGCGGACGGTGGTGCGGGATTAAGGAAAGTCGTGAGTCGTGGGTCGTGAGTCGTGAGAGAGGCGGCGCTGGTGATGGGCAATCGCTTTCATCGAACCTTCTCACGACTCACGACCCACGACTCACGACTCACACGGAGGCCAGATGGGCAACGGGCTGACACTCGAACACTTCCTGACGTTGAGCGCGCTGCTCTTCGTGATCGGCTTGCTCGGCGTCCTGACACGGAAGAACATCCTGATCATCTTCATGTCGGTCGAGTTGATGCTCAGTGCCGTCAACATCAGCCTGATCGCCTTCGGGGCGTCGCTCAACTCGATGGCCGGGCAAGTCTTCGCGGTCTTCGTGATCACGCTCGCCGCCGCCGAGGCGGCGATCGGCCTGGGCCTGATTCTCGTCCTGAGCCGGACGCGCGATTCGGTCGACGTGACAACGGTCAGTGCGCTGCGCGACTGAGCACAAGTACGAACTACGAAGTACGGAGTACGAAGTAGTTGTGCAAAGCTGTCAGTTAGTTCGTACTTCGTATCTATGCTCGCATGGGTAGTGCGTACTTCGTAGTTCGTACTTCGTACTTACACCGGGGGATGGCGTGGAGAATTACCTGTTCCTGATTCCGTTGATGCCGCTGCTGGCGTTCACGTTCGACATCCTGCTGGGGAGGCGGTTTATCGGCAAGGCGGCGCATATCCCGGCGTGGATCGCGATGGCGATCGCCTTCGGGGCCAGCGTGGCGGCGGCGCTGGAGATCGGACGCACCGGCGAGGCGCTGGATCAGACCCTCTGGCGCTGGATGCCGGGCGCCTATCTCGGCGGCTTCGACATCCCGCTGACCATCCACATCGACCAACTCAGCGCGATCATGACCTGCATCATCACCGGCATCGGCTTCCTGATCCAGATTTACTCCGCCGGTTACATGGGCCACGACGCCGGGTACTATCGGTTCTTCGCCTATCTCTCCCTCTTCGTCTTCTCGATGCTCGTCCTGGTCCTCGGCGACAACTATCTGGTGATGTTCTTCGGCTGGGAAGGGGTGGGGCTCTGCTCCTACCTCCTGATCGGCTACTGGTTCGATCGCAAGTCGGCCGGCGACGCCGCCAAGAAGGCGTTCATCGTCAACCGGATCGGCGACTTCGGCTTCATCATCGGCATGTTCATCGCCTTCACCACCTTCGGCACCCTCTCCTTCTTCGGCGATGCCGGGATCTTCGCCAATGTCGAGGGGAAGGGCCAGGGCACGCTAACCGCCATCGCCCTCCTCTTCTTCGTCGGCGCGATCGGCAAGAGCGCGCAATTCCCCCTCTACGTCTGGCTGCCGGACGCGATGGAAGGCCCGACGCCGGTCTCCGCGCTCATCCACGCCGCGACGATGGTCACGGCGGGCGTCTACATGATGGTGCGCTCCTGGTCGCTCTACGAGGGTGCGCCGATCGCGATGGAGACGATCCTCTGGGTCGGCCTGATCACCTGTTTCCTGGCCGCGACGATCGGCCTCGTCCAGACCGACATCAAGCGCGTGATGGCCTATTCGACCGTCAGCCAGCTCGGCTACATGGTCTTCGCCGTCGGCGCGGGCGCGTTCATCCCGGCGATCTTCCACCTGATGACCCACGCCTTCTTCAAGGCGCTCCTCTTCCTCGGGTCCGGTTCGGTTATCCACGGGATGGAGGCGGTTTACGGCCACGACCCGATCAAGACGCAGGATATGCGCGGGATGGGCGGGCTGCGGAAGTACATGCCGATCACCTACTGGACCCTGATGGCCGGTTCGGTAGCCCTCGCCGGTGCGCCCCTGACCGCCGGGTTCTTCTCGAAGGACGAGATCCTCGTCGGCACCTGGCACGAGGGATTCCCGATCGTGGCGATCATCGGCTGGGTCGTCGCCTTCATGACCGCCTTCTACACCTTCCGCATGATGTTCATGACCTTCCACGGCAAGCCGCGCTTCGATGAGGCGGGCCACACGCCGCACGAGTCGCCGAAGGTGATGACGATCCCCTTGATCGCCCTGGCGGTCCCGTCGCTGGTCCTCGGCCTCATCGTCGGCCTGCCGCCCGACCTCGGCCTCATCCACCAGTGGCTCGGCCCGATCTTCGAGGCGCACGGCGGCGGTCACGCGGGAGTCACGAGCGTCCTCGCCATCGCCGCCGCCGAAGAGGGCCACAGCCTCCCCTCGGCTGCGCTGACCTATGGTGGTTTCGCCGCCTCGACGATCCTCTCCATCGGCGGTATCCTGTTGGCCCGCGCGATGTACGTCACCGGCCAGATCTCGCCCCGGGCGATGGGCCAGCGTTTCGGCCTCCTCTACGAGCTCTTCGTCAACAAGTGGTACGTGGACGAGATCTACAGCGCCGTCGTCGTCCGCCCGCTCAGCTTCCTCTCCGTCGTCCTCTGGAAATGGATCGATGCCGGCTTCATCGATGGGATCGTCAACGGTGTCGCCTACCTCACCGGCGGGGTTTCGCAGCGCCTGCGCCGCGTCCAGACCGGTGTCGTCTCCAACTATGCACTCGCGATCGTGCTCGGCACGGTGCTGATCGTCGGGGTTTATCTGGTCTTCGGGCCGCAGTTCTTAGGAAGGTGAGTCGCGAGTCGTGGGTCGTGAGTCGTGAGAGGGTCGGCTGCAACACGGTGCCAAAGATACAGGCATGGTGTTTGGGACGAGTTCTCACGACCCACGACTCACGACTCACGACTCCATCAAGGAGCAACGCGTGAACGGCATCCCGATCCTCTCGATCATCACCTACCTCCCGCTGGTCGGGTTGCTGGTGATTTTCGCCTTGCCGCGGATGAGCGATAACACGGCGCGGTGGACCGCGCTCTTCACCAGCTTCGCCACGCTGGCGGTCTCGCTGCTCCTCTTCACCGGCAACGCCTTCAACACGGCGGCGATGCAGTTCGAGGAAAATCTGCAGTGGCTGCCGGAGGTCGGGATCAGCTACCACTTCGGCGCGGACGGCCTCAGCATCCTCCTCGTGGTGCTGACGACCTTGTTGACGCCGCTGGCCATCGCGATCTCCTGGACGTCGGTGAACACCCGCGTGCGCGAATTTCACATCGCCATGCTGCTACTCGAAACCGGGATGATCGGGGCGTTCCTCTCGCTCGACCTCTTCCTCTTCTACGTCTTCTTCGAGTTGAGTCTCATCCCGATGGCGCTGATCATCGGGATCTGGGGGAGCAAGAACCGCGTCTACGCCGCGATCAAGTTCTTCCTCTACACCCTCGCCGGGAGTCTCCTGATGTTGGTGGCGATCGTCGCCACCTACCAGCGCTACTTCACCCTCACTGGCGAGCGCACCCTGGACGTGCAGAAGCTGGCAAATCCGCCGTTGGCCGCCCTCGGGATGACCTCAATGAGCCAGTTTTACACGATTCCCTTCCAATACTGGGTCTTCGCGGCCTTCTTCATCGCCTTCGCCATCAAGGTGCCGATGTGGCCGGTCCACACCTGGCTCCCCGATGCCCACACCGAGGCCCCCACCGCCGGGTCGGTGATGCTGGCGGGGGTCATGCTGAAGCTCGGCGGCTACGGGATGCTCCGCTTTTGCCTGCCGATCTACCCCGACGCGGCGCGCTACTTCGCCCCCGCGATCATGATCCTCTCCACCATCGCGATCATCTACGGCGCGCTCGTCGCCCTGCCGCAGCCGGACTGGAAACGGCTCGTCGCCTACTCCTCCGTCAGCCACATGGGTTTCGTGACCCTCGGTATCTTCTCCTTTAACCAGCAGGCCCTCCAGGGCGCGACGATGGTGATGTTCGCGCACGGGCTCAACACCGCCGCCCTCTTCCTCCTGGTCGGGATCATCTACGAGCGGGCGCATACCCGCGAGATCGCGGCCTTCCGCGGCCTGTCCACGACGATGCCGATCTACTCCTCGCTCTTCCTGGCCTTCACCTTCGCCTCGATCGGCCTCCCCGGCATGACCGGCTTCGTCGGCGAGTTCCACGCGCTGATGGGCGCGTACCGCGGCGGCACGACCGTCTATCAGGTCGCCGCGATCGTCTCCACGGCCGTCGTCATCTTCTCCGCGTGGTATATGCTCTGGCTCTACCAGCGCGTCGCGCAGGGGACACCGGTCGGCACCGGCGAGTCGCACGCCCGCGCGGCCCACGGGGCGCACGGCGACGATCCCGATCCGCACACCCCCGAGCTCGATCCGCACCACAGCCAGCCCGAGCCGCCGAGTACGCACGGCCACGGCGAGCACGACGCCCATGCCCACGACGATCACGGCCACCAGCCGCAGGGGATCGCCGCCCGCTGGCCCGACCTCAAGCCCCGCGAGTTGAGCACGCTGGTGCCGCTGCTGGTCCTGACGATCTTCTTCGGCGTCTATCCCGGCCCGGTCTTCGCGCTCGTCTCCCACGCCCTCGCCAACCTGCTTCGCCCGTTCGATGGCGGCGTGGCGGCAGCGGCGCTCGGACGATAATGGGCGAGTGGGCGTAGTGGGTCGGGTGGGCCAGTAGGTACGGGAGAAAACGAAGGTATCTGCTCTCCTGCGATCGCTACTCGCCCACTCGCCCACTACGCCCACTGACTACCGACTTCTGACTACTCGCCTTGGAGGTACCGTGCCAGATCCAGTAGTGAATCCACCGATCATCGTCTGGGCCGTGCTGCTGCCGCACGGAATCATCCTCGCGCTGGCCTTGCTGACGCTGTTGGCCGACCTCGTGATGAGCGAGGAGTCGTGGCGCGGGCCGATCCTGACCACGATGTCGGTCATCGGGTACATCGGCGCGGCGATCGGCGTCCTGCGGATCAACGGGCGCTATCAGGAGACTTTCTCGCGGATGGCGAAGGCCGACGATCTGGCTGGTTTCCTGATGATCACCATCCTCGCGGCGGCGCTGCTGACCGTCTTTATCGCCGCGACAACGGCGCAACGGTTCAGGATGCCGCTCGGCGAGTTCTACACCCTGCTGGCCTTCTCCAGCCTCGGCGGGATGCTCGTCGCCTCGACCACCAATCTGGTGATGATCTTCGTCGGGATCGAGCTGAGTTCGCTGTCGGTCTTCGTCATGGCCGCGTTCGCCAAGCGGCGGCGCGACGCGATCGAGGGAGCGCTGAAGTATTTCCTGCTGAGCGCGTTCGCCACCGCGATCCTGATCTACGGGATGGCCTGGCTCTACGGCGTGACCGGCTCGCTCAACCTGACTGAGATCAGCCTGCGCCTCTCCGGCGAGGCCGATCGCAATCAGCAATCGCTGCTCCTGGCGACGTTGCTGCTCGTCGTCGGGCTCGGCTTCAAGGCCGCGGCGGTCCCCTTCCACATGTGGACCCCCGATGCCTATCAGGGCGCGCCGACGCCGGTGACGGCGTTCATGTCGGTCGCGCCGAAAGTGACCGCCTTTGCGGCGATCGTCCGGGTGCTGGTGCAGGGGCTGGAGCCGATGCGCGCCCAGTGGGTGCCGATCGTGATCGTCCTCTCGATCCTCACGATGGCGCTCGGCAACCTCGTCGCTATCGCGCAGCGCAACGTCAAGCGTATGCTCGCCTACTCCTCGATCGCCCACACCGGCTACATGCTCGTCGGCCTCGCCTCCTTCCAGGGGATCGTCGCCGGGGACACCGCGATCACCGGGCTCCTTTTCTACAACTTCGCCTACACCTTCATGAACCTCGGCGCATTCGCCGTGATCACCTGGATGGAAGCCCACGGCAAGGGCCAGGAGATCGAGGACTTCAACGGCCTCGCGACCACCGCCCCGCTCCATGCGGCGGCGATGGCGGTCTTCCTCTTCTCGCTGACCGGCGTGCCGCCGCTCCTCGGTTTCTACGGCAAGTATTATGTCATCCAGGGTGCGTTGGCCGCGAATCTCACCTGGCTCGCGATCGTCGTCGTGATCTTCAGCGCCATCTCCGCCTTCTACTACCTGCGGATCGTCGCGGCGATGTACTTCGGCGAACCGGAAAGCGAACCGGCGCGGCTCCCCAGCCGCTTCTTCGGCGTCGGGATCGGCGTGATGGTCCTCGCCACCCTGGTCCTCGGCGTCCTCTCCGGGCCGATCTTGGACCTCGCGCGGCAGTGGTACCTCTCGCTCTAAACGGCATCTGAGCGTAGCAGAGCAAAGGGCCGGGTACGTGAAGTACCCGGCCCTTTGCTCTGTACGTGCCGACCAGGGGTTGAACCTTACGATCCGGTATAGGGTTCATCCCGCCCTGCCGTCGTTCCAGCGCAGCCCACCACCCCACCAACA
>DATCMP010000734.1:0-15816 GCA_036563365.1 Thermomicrobiales bacterium | reverse complement strand
GCTACGACGCTGATCTTCCTGCTGGCGCTGAACCAGGTGCCCGAAGCGGCGCGCGGCTATGCCCTGGCGATCCTCCTGGGCCTCCTCTGTTCGCTCGCCGGTAACGTTGTCTTGATGCTGCCCGGCGACCGATTCGTCGCGGGCCTGGTCAGTTTCCTCCTGGCCCACATCGCCTATATCGTCGCCTTCGTCGCCGCCCCGGAGGTCCGGTTCACGCTCGCATCGTCGCTCACGCTCCTGCCGCTCATCCTCTATGGCACGGCGATCTTCTGGCGGTTGATGCCGCACCTCGGCGGCGTACGTCTCCCGGTGTTCGTCTATTTGCTGGTCACCGTGGCGATGGCGTGGTGTGCGGTCGATCGCTGGCGCGTGGCGCAGACAACGTCCGCAGCGTCGGCGGCGTTGGGCGGGCTGCTGTTCGTCATCTCGGACTCGACACTGGCCTGGAATCGCTTCATCGGACGATTCCGGTCGGCCCAGGCAATCGTACTCGGGACATACTTCATGGCGCAGTGGTTGATCGCCCTCTCTGTGTGAACGCCGAGGCGGGAAACAGTCGTGCGCGGTTGTCATCGGATGGATCGCACAGCCATTTACGGCCTTATGGTGTATGTGATACAGTATTAACCACTAGAGTGGTTAATACTTTGGGATAGGATGATGCTCAGTGAGTTATTGCAGCAACTCGGGCTGAACAAGTATGAGGCCGAAGCGTACACCGCTTTACTGACGGAGGGGCCGCTGACCGGCTACGAACTCGGCAAGCGTTCTGCTGTGCCGTTATCGCGGAGCTACGAGATCCTGGAGCGCCTGATGCAGAAGGGGCTTGCACTCGTCCAGCCCGCCGATCCGCCGCGCTATGCCGCCGCCGACCCGGAGGCGTTCTTGGCCCGGACCCGCGCCGCCCAGGCCGCGACGCTCGACGCGCTCGCCGCCGCGTTCGCCGCGTTGCCAGCGGCCCGGCGAGGCGACGATTTCTGGATCGTGCGTGGGCGCGATGGGATCGTGCGCCATGTCACCGACCTCATCGATGCGGCAACCAACACGGTTGCCGTCGCGGGGACAACGGAGGACTTCGACCGTGCCTTGGCGGCGACCGAGCGGCGCGGCTGCCAACTCAGCCATCTATTCACGGCGCTCCCCGACTCCGGCTTCGCGCTCCTGCTCGACGATAGCCGTTGCGTCATCGGGACGCGCACGCCAGCAGCATCGTGCCAAGCCGTGATCAGCACCAACCCGGCCCTGCTGGCTATCGTGCGCGCCCTCACGCCAGCGGCACAACCGCAGGTCGGCCAGGTACCACCAACCCAAGCGGCACCGCCGGGCGAGAGAAGGGCGCTCGATTGGCTGGAATGGGAGACCCGCAAACAACGCCGCTTGCTCGGCCTCGCCGATCACGAAGCGGCTTGACCGCCACGCCAGAGGAGTAATTGTTCGATGCCGCCCTTTAGCACCTCCAGCACGCAAGGTACTTGGCACGTCGAGCGTGACGCGCCCACCGACGAAGCCTATGCCGCGCTCGCCACCGATCGTCGCTGGAACGGCTATAGCATCGCCGACCTCGCGCCCGCCACGCGGCAGTGGACGCGCGTCGCGGTCGCTCGGCAGCGACACGAGCAAGGCGCTGAGACTGAAGCGGCCTGCCTCTTCTACCAGCATCCCGCGTTCAATTCGTTGATCCCCCATGGCGATCCTGCGGGCGTCGCCGCTATCTTGGTCGACGCCGCGACGGCGGGGTTACTCCCTGCCGAAACCTACATCCTCGCGCAGGAGCCGCAGATCGCGGCGCTGATGGAGCATTACCTATTCCCCCAGGGTCTCCGTCCGATGCTGCGGATGGCGGTCGATCGGGCGCGTTTCACGCCGCCGACTGGCGCTAACACCGCAAGACGCCTGCACGACGCCGATCTGGCGTCGCTGCTCGACTTCTATGCCACCTACCCGGACAGCACCTTCACCGCCGATCAGCTCACACACGGCGTCTTTTATGGCGTGCGTGAGGGTGGGCGGCTTGTCGCGGCGGGCGGCACCCATGTGGTCGCCGCCGAGTATGGGCTCGCCGCCGTCGGCAACATCTTCGTCGTCCCCGAGGTGCGCGGTCGCGGCCTGGGCGGTGTGGTCACCGCGGCGATCGTCGGGGAACTGCTGGCCGATTCCTGCCGCGAGGTGATCCTCAACGTTGTCGCGGCGAACATGCCGGCCACACGCCTCTACCGACGCCTCGGCTTCACGGCGCACTGTGCTTACAGCGAGGCCCGTGCGGTCTTAAGCCAGCCCACCATCACGGCGGAGAAGGAGTAGCCGATGCCCCGCGCGATCACCGCGGCCGAACGCGCGTTCATCGCGCGGATGCCGAAGGCAGAACTCCACGTTCATCTGGAGGGGAGCGTCCACCCCGAGACGCTGCTCGATCTCGGACGCCAGCACGGGATCGATTATCCGTTCACCGATCTGGCGGGGGCACGCGAGTGGTTCCAGTTCCGTGACTTCCCGCATTTCATCGAGATCTACATCGCGATTAAACGCGCCCTCCGCACCGCCGACGACTACGCGCGGATCACACGCGAACTCGCCGCCGACGCCGCGCGTCAGAACATCCAATACCTGGAGGTCACGTTCTCGCCGGGAGCGCCCAATGCCCCGGCCCCCGCGGTGCCGGGCGACGTCATCCTCGCCGGAATGCGCGAGGGGGCGCGCGACGCGCTGCGCGAGCATGGCGTCCAATTGCAATTCATCTGCGATCCGGTCCGCAGCCGCACCCCGGAAGATGTGCTGACGCTCGCGCGCTGGTGCGTCGATAATCTCGGCGATGGGCTCGTCGGCTTCGGGCTCGGCGGCCAGGAGGTCGATTACCCGCCCAGCCTCTATGCCGACGCCTTCGACCTCGCGCGGCGCGGCGGTGCGCGGCTGACCCTCCACGCCGGGGAGACGGTCGGCCCGGAGAGCGTCTGGGCGGCGCTGGCGGCGGGGAGCGAGCGGATCGGCCACGGGGTCCGCAGCGTCGAAGACCCCGCGCTGGTGGCGGAACTCGCCGCGCGCCAGGTCGTATTGGAGATTTCGCCGACGAGCAACCTCTGCCTCGGGGTCTACCCGAGCTACGCGGCGCACCCGTTCCGCGCCCTCCACGAGGCGGGGGTGCCGGTCACGGTCAACAGCGATGACCCGCCGATGTTCAACACGACCCTCACCGACGAATACCTCGCCCTCGCGGAGCACTTCGACTTCACGCTCGATGAACTGGCCGCGTTCAGCCTCCGCGCGGTCGATGCCGCGTTCCGGCCCGCCGATGAGCGCGCGAGGCTGGCGGCGCGCTTTCAACGCGAGTTGGCCGAACTGCGTACCAACGTACTGAACCGTCAGGAGGAAAGCTGATCGCGGGTAGATTCGCTCGCCTGTGCGATAGAGCTCAACGTTCTTTCGCCGTCGGGAATCCAATGGTATTCGCGAGCGTTCCCACGCCCTCGATCGCCAGTTCGATCGTATCGCCTGGCTTGAGCCACTGGTTTGTTTCCAGCCCGCTGCCACCGGGCAGGGTGCCCATCCCGAGCAGTTCGCCCGGCACCAAACGCTCCCCGAGCGAGGCGTACGCCAGCACCGCGCCGAGTGAATGTGCCATACCCGCCGTAGTACCCGCACCCCAGAGTCTGCCGTTGACGCGCACCGTGAAGGGCAAGCGATCGAGTCGGGGGAAGATCTCATCGGGCGTCACCACGACCGCGCCCAGGCTGCTGGCAAAATTCTTGGCTTTCACCGGGCCGAAGCCGCTTCGCATCTCGGGGTACTGTACATCCCGCGCGCTGAAGTCGTTCAGGATGACGAAACCGCCGATCGCTTCTATCGCCTCGGCTGGCGTCGCATCGTACAAAGGGCGCGCGATAACCACGCCCAATTCGATCTCGTAATCGAGCGCCCGGGTGTAGCTCGGCCAGGGGATCGTCGCGCCATCCGGTAAGAAGCTGAGGTGGTTGCCGTGATAATAGATCGGGCGTTCATACCACAACGGTTTCGGTCGTAACAGCGGAGAAGGGTGCCGAAAAATCGCCTCGTAGATCGCCACCAGCGGCCAGGCCCGCCGCACGAAATGCCGTGCCATGCCACGCGCCGCGGCGATCGCGTGCGCCTCGTAGAGCATACAATCACGAAACGAGCGGAGCGTGAATGGCAGGAGTGGCCGGGAATGGAACGACGTCGCCCATTCGCCCGGCGCGATGGCTAGAGCGGTGAGGATCGTATCTACCTCGGCCCTTATCGGCGCGCCACCACCCAGGAAATCGAGCAAATCACCGCTCGCTGAAGCCAAAGCAGGTGTGACGGTGCCGCCCGCCGCGCGGTAGCGGGCCAACAGCGGGACCAGCGGCACCCACGCAGCACCCCGCAACACCGCCACCGAGTTCTCGTCAGAGTCGGTCAATCGAACCAGTCGTAGACGCATCGGCATATGCCCCAAGGTAATCGCAGGAGCGGCCTATGCCACAGTCCCCCGAGACACTACGCCGGTGAGGCTGCGCCGTTAGTCTCCTCGACGATCGCCACGACGCGCGCCGGCCCTGCGGAACCGCCGACCACCTTGAGGGGGAAGGCGCAGACCTTAAAGCCGGATGGTGGCAGCGCCGCCAGATTGGTCAGCCGCTCGATCTGGCAATACTCGCGGTCGATACCGACGTAATGGGCCGCCCAGAAGATGTCGTCGCGCCCGGTGGCCTTCGCCTGTTGTGCCTGCACCGGCAGCGCCACATCCCAGCCCCAGGCGTCGATCCCCATCAGCTTCACGCCCTGATCGATCAGCCAGCGTGTCGCCGGGGCGCTCACCCCAGCCCCATGCGTGAAATACTGCGGCGTCCCGAGCCGCCGATCGCCATCGGTGCGGATGAGGACGACATCGCCCGCCTTCAATGTGTACCCGATCGCGGCGAGCGCGGCTTCGAGATCGGCCTGCTCGATCGCCTCACCATGCCCCTTGTGTCGGCAATCGAGGACGACCCCATCGCCATAGAACCATTCCAGCGGTAACTGATCGATCGTCCGCGCCGGTCGCCCTTCCGAGATCGGCGCGTAGTGCCAGGGGGCATCCACATGGGTCGTGCCGTGCGTCGAGAGGCTGATCGTGTCGTTGGCCCAGCCGAGTCCTCCCCGAAGATAGCGCGGCGTCAGGCGGAAGAGGAACCAGATCGCCAGACTACCGAAGCGATGCCCTTGCAACTGCACCCGCGTACGCATCGCCCGCGGTGCCCAGGCTTTATCATCGACCAGTGGTACGCTCAGATCGACGATCTTCATCCCATGCCTCCTCGAAACTGCATCACGCCCATCGCTCAGGGGATCGTCGCGCCATATTCCGCACGCAGCCAGTCGATGAACGCCGGTGGGACGGTCATCGTCGAGAGGCGGCTGTGGCGCACCAGGTTGAAGTCGGCAAATTTGCCGCTCGCCTTCACCTGGCGCAGCGTCACCGTTGGCTCGACGCGCCCCCGATAGCGCAGATCGACCACCCAACTCTTCGGCTCGTTCGGATCGGGGCACGGCTCCGAGACTACCTCGGCGGTCCCGACGATCGCTGACTCGCCGCCGCTGTGGTAGATCAACACGATATCGCCGGGCTGCATCGTCTTGATGACCGCGACCGCCTGGGCATTCTTAACCCCATCCCAAACGGTCTGTCCATCGCACTCCAACTGCGCGATCGAATAGACCTGCGGTTCGCTCTTCGCCAGGAAATACGCCATACCCCCTCCGGGGAAGTACGAAGTACGAAGTTTGAAGTACGAAGTGACAGCGGCATCACGCCCCTTACTTCGTACTTCAAACTTCGTACTTCGTACTTCATCACTTCCAGGTTTTCCGCAGGACGCGGAGCCAGTTCTCATGCGTGAGCTTACGCAAAGAGGCCTCGTCATAGTCGGCGGCGCGCAACGCCTCGACCAGGCGCGGCAACCCGCTGACATCACCGATCTCCTGGGGGATCGTCGCGCCATCGAAGTCCGAGCCGAGGCCGACACGATCGATGCCGACGTGCTCGACCAGATAGTCGATATGCTCGACCATCCGCGAGATCGGCGTATCGGCGTCGTTCTTGCCGTCTTCGCGCAGGAAGGCGACCGCATAGTTCAGCCCGACCATCCCATCGGACTCCTTAATCGCGGCGAGTTGCTTGTCGGTCAGGTTGCGCGGCGTGGCAGCCATCGCGTGGACATTGGAGTGTGTCGCCACCAGCGGGGCGTCCGTCAGCTTCGCCACATCCCAGAAGCCCGCCTCATTGAGGTGCGAGAGATCGAGCATGATCCCCAGGCGATTGCAGGCCCGCACGAGTTCTTTCCCGGCGTCGGTCAGCCCCGGGCCGATGTCGGGCGTGCTCGGGAAGCGGAACGGCACGCCGGTCGCGAAGGCATTGGCGCGACTCCAGACCGGCCCGATCGAGCGCAACCCGGCCTGGTAGAAAACTTCCAGCGCATCAAGGCCCGGATCGATCGCCTCGGCCCCCTCGAAGTGCAGGATCGCGGCGATCGTGCCATTGGCGAAACAGGTCGCCAGCTCATTGGCGGTACGGACCACCTTGAGTTGCCCCTCCGACTCGCGCTCCAACCTGAAGAGCAGGCTGGTCATCCCGATGGCGACCTCTTGCGCGTAGCCGAGTTCGAGCGGCGGCGGCAATTCGCGGATCGAGCCGGGGTCTTGCATATTCATGCGGGGTGTCGAGGGGTGCTGCGGCACGAAGACGGCGAAGAAACCGCCAGCGAAGCCGCCCTCTTTGGCGCGCGGCAAATCGAGGTGACCGCTGGCGCTCCGCTCGAAGAAGGAGCGCCCACCACCCCGATCCGGCTTGAACAGGTCGAGCAACGTGTCGTTATGACCATCGAAGATCGGGAACCGGTTGGTCGCAGTCATCCTGCTTACTCCCTTCAGGTATTCGCGGTGCCGCGCCTTCGCGCGAGCCCCATCCCATAGCGCAGGCATTCTAACGCAGCGCCTGCCATGCAGCGAACGGATCAGTCGCCTTGTCGCCCTTCCCCTCGGGCGCGTATCATCCCGCGATACGATAGCTCACGCCCAGCGATGCGGAACCATAAATACAGGAGCGAGAAAGAACAAATGGTGAATTTACCGCCACAGCTTACCCGATTGCATGATCTTGCCTATAACCTACACTGGGCTTGGAGCAGCGAGACGAGCGATCTGTTCCGCCGCCTCGACCCGCAGCGCTGGGAAGAGACCAACCACAATCCGATCATGGTCCTCGACGGGCTTGACCAAGAACGACTTCAGACCCTTGCCGATGACGCCACCTATGTCGCCGACCTCGCGCGCGCCGCCGCCAGCCTTGATAGCTACCTGAACGACCAGGATACCTGGTTCGCGACAACCGGTGTGGCGGCCCCGAAGCCCCGGATCGCCTACTTCTCGATGGAATTCGGGCTGCATGAAAGCCTACCGATCTACTCCGGTGGCCTCGGCGTCCTCGCTGGCGATCATCTCAAGTCGGCCAGCGATCTCGGCGTGCCGCTCGTGGCGGTCGGCCTCTTTTATCAAGAGGGGTATTTCCGCCAAACGCTCGATCAATCCGGCTGGCAGCAGGATGGCAATGAGGACAATAACCCAGTTCGCTTGCCGGTAACACCCGTGACCGCTGCGGATGGCACACGCGTGACTGTCGAGGTCACGCTGATCGATCGGCAAGTGCGGGTTCAGGCCTGGCAAGTGTTGGTCGGGCGAATTACTCTCTACCTCCTCGATACGAACCTCCCCGACAATAACGAAGAGGATCGCCAGCTCACCTCGCGCCTCTACGGTGGCGAGATCAATGTTCGCATCCGTCAGGAGGTCGTGCTGGGCATCGGCGGTTGTCGGCTGCTGGAAGCGCTCGACCTTGCCCCGGATGCGTATCATATGAACGAAGGCCACGCGGCATTCCTCACGCTCGAACGCGCCCGCCGTACGATGGAGCAAGGCGGACTGAATTTCGCGGAGGCGCGCGAGCAAATCCGCCCGCATCTGGTTTTCACCACCCACACCCCCGTCGCCGCCGGTCACGACTATTTCTCGCCCGACCTGATGGAGCGCCATTTTGGTGGGTATGTCGGGCAACTCGGCATCTCGATGCACGAACTGCTCGGCCTCGGGCGGCACAATCCGGATGACTACCGCGAGTACTTCTGCATGACGATCCTGGCGCTGAAATCTGCCGCGCACGCCAACGGTGTGAGCCGCTTGCATGGTGAGGTCAGCCGCCAGCAGTGGCGCGGCATCTGGCCGGAACTATCCGAGCGGGAGGTGCCGATCGGCCATATCACCAATGGCGTCCATGTCCCGTCGTTCGTTTCCAGGGAGCTCGCCGCGCTCTACGAGCGGCACCTGGGGATCAACCCTGGCACCGCGCCCGCCGATCCGGCGAACTGGGCAGCGATCCTCCAGGTACCCGACGCCGAGCTCTGGGCCGTGCGGAACGCCAGTCGGTCGCGACTCCTGACCTTCATCCAGGAACGGATGGACGAGCAGAATGCGCGTCATAGACGCGAAAGCCGCAACGATGGCTTCGACCCCGACGCGCTGACGATCGGCTTCGCGCGGCGTTTCGCCACCTACAAGCGGGCGGCGTTGCTGATGCGCGATCCCGAGCGGCTGGCGCGGATCCTCAATAACACGAAGCGCCCGGTGCAGATCGTCTTTGCGGGCAAGGCCCACCCGCGCGACGATGGCGGCAAAGCCCTTATTCAGCGGATCGCCCAATTGGCCGGGGATGATACGTTCCGCCGCCGCGTGCTGTTCCTCGAAGGGTATGACATTGGCGTGGCCCGGCAACTTGTGCAAGGGGTCGATGTCTGGCTGAATACGCCGCAACGCCCATATGAGGCGAGCGGCACTAGCGGGATGAAGGCCGCCGCCAATGGCGCGCTCAATTGCAGCACCTTGGACGGTTGGTGGGTCGAGGCCTGGGACGAGGCGCAGGAGAAGGGCGAGGAGATCGGCTGGTCGATCGGCGGCACCGAGACCTTCGATAACTCCGAGCACCAAGCCTACATCGACGTCGAATCGCTCTACGCGATCCTGGAACGGGAGTTGATCCCGGCCTTCTACGAGCGCGGGATCGATGGGGTGCCGTACGGCTGGACCGCGCGGATGAAACGTTCGATCGCCGCGATCGCCCCCTACTTCAACACCGCGCGGATGGTCCGCGAGTACACCGAGCGCTACTACCTGAACGCGATCAAGTAGGAAAGGGGGCGGGACGGGAGGCACGGAGACACGGAGAACGATGGGAAAGGGTGGGAATTCAACTCCGATCGTACTTCTTCCCTGCCCCCTCCGTGTCTTCGTGCCTCCCGTCCCGTTTCTTACTCACGCTTCGCGGCTACGCCGCCGCGAGACGCTCTTCGACCGCTTTGATGATGTCTTCATTCTCGGGGAAGCCGCCCTCGCGCATCATCGAGTGGACGAGCTGGCCGCTGACCGAGACATCGAACGAGCCCTCGTGCCAGGGGATCAGCTCGACCGAGGAGAGGTCGTAGAGGAATTTCCGCATCAGCGCATTCGCCAATTCGAGGGTCTGCGGCTCGTAGCCACATTCGGCGCAATAGGTGATCGTCACCTTCACCGGCTTCTTCGCCATCTGCTGCTCCTTGTCTCGCGATGATACCTGGATATATCACGCAATCTACACCGAAGAGACGCGGAGCGCGCGTCGGTCGAGACAAGAGGTGTGGCCCTCTCGCGCCCTGCCGACTCGGCGCTGCCGCGTCTCGGGGATACCGTTCGCCGCTAAGCGGCCACGCCGTTGACGATGGCGCGGAGGTCGGTCACGATCGCGCTGTTGATCTGCGGGCGGGCGTCCTCGCGCATCTGGTTAACTTCTTGCATGAACGCCGCGCGCACCTCCTCAGGCAGTTGATCCGCCGGGGTACTCGGATCGCCGTACTGCGGGTTGCTCGCGTAGATCGCGGCACGCTTCTCGGCGAGCATCTGGGTGACACTGGCGGGGCGCTCGATCATGTGACCAAGCTCATTAAAATCTTGATCGAAGAAGACGAAGACCGGGATCGAACGGTACTTCCCTTCCTTGAGGTACTGATCGATCAGGTCGAGATTCTGATCGCGCAGGAAGACGCGCACATCGAGTTTACCGTCGCTCGCGGCGGCCAGCTTCCCGAGGACCGGGAGGTTGCTGATCACATCGCCGCACCAGTCCTCGGCGATGACGAGCACCTTGAGCGGCTGCGGCAGGGATGAAAACGCCTGCACATCGGCCGGATCCAGCTCGACCGCCGCCTCGGTCTCGTCGAAGCGCTCGCGATTGCGGGTCATCTGCGCGCGGTACTCCTCGTAGGTCATCCCTTGATTGAAGCGCTCAGCGGTTACGGCCATGATCGTTGTTCCTCCTCCACACATATTCACTGCGGGTAACGACGTGGGTCTCGTGCGTTCACCAGCGGCAGCTACCACCCGGCAACCACCACCCGATCGCTGTTCCGTGACAACGCCATCATCGCGGCATCCATTCCCTCGCCAATACAGACACGGCGAGGGCAGTTCGGCGGCAACGCCGAATACGTTACATCATACCGCACCGGTCATAGCCAAGGGAGAACCCGCGAAGGTGGTGCGGAAGCGAACCGATCGCCGGTGCCGAGCGTTCAATGAGTGCAATCAGCCAACGCCGAAGCCCCAGGCCGCCGAGAGCCAAAGAATCGCGATGCCGAGCAGAGGCCGATGCCGTGCCAGCACCGACAAATGAACATGAAGCTGCGCCGCGTCCGGGTGGTGGCTCTGCTCCTGCTTGCCATGGCGCTCCTCCTCCCAGCGAACCCGCCCGCGGCGGGAGCCGCGCCGCTCGCGACCGAGGCTATCGCCCCAGGGGCGACCGGCGCGACCGAGCTCGGCGGGATCGCCTATATCTTCGCTCGGCGCGACGACGGCGGGATCTGGGTGCGGAAGACCGATGGCCTCTGGTACAGCGGATGGTCGCCGCTCGGCGGGATCACCGATGCCCCTCCCGCCGCCGCAGGTGCGAGCGAATTCATCAATGTCTTCGTGCGCGGCACCGATGGCGCACTCTGGACCAACCGTACCAGCGATGGTCGCACCTATGACGGCTGGCGCTCGCTCGGGGATCGGCTCACATCGGCCCCTGCGGCAGTCGGCGGCGGTGGCCGGACCCATCTGTTCACCCGCGACGAACAGGGGATGATCTGGACCCGGACCTCGAACGACGGTCGTACCTTTTCCGCGCCGACCTTGCTCGGCGGGCCGCTCGCCACGACCCCGGTCGCCGTGATCGAGGATGGGCAAATCGTGCTGCATGGGCAAGGTATCGACGGGCGACTCTACAGCCTCGCCAGCCGCGACGGCGTGCAGGCTACAGGATGGGGGGTGTGGCGTTCACGCGGCGGCTTGGCGCAGCCGCTACCGACCACAGACGACCAGGCAAGCCCCGCGCTGAGCCTCGATGTCGGAATCAACTTCATCAGCGCCAATAATTGGCAGAATTACCAGTTGCCCGCTTATCAGCGCCTGCATCCGGGCCTCGCCAAATTCTCGATGTTTTACGATGGCTATCCGACGACCCCGGCTTTCGGCACACGCGAAATCGACGACGTGATCGCGGCGGGGGCGCGCACGATCATCTTCCGCACCGCCGAAACGCGGATCGCCCCCGATGAGGTCGAGCGGCAACTCAATGCGCCGCTCCCCGGCGACGGACGTTCGCTCCTGGACTATATGCGCGACCACGAGGCCGCAGGCACGGGGATCGCCTTCTGGATCGAGGTGGGGAATGAGCCCGATCTTGCCGGGGTCAGCCCGCTCGTGGCGCGCTACAGCCTGCTCGCGACGATCCGCGATCTCGGGCCGAAATATCAGACGTCGCACCGGAACGTGCGGTGGATGGCCTCGTTGCCGACCAGGAATGGGCTGCGCGACAGTGCCCTGCCGGAGTATCGCGGACTGGCGTACCTCGACCTCCTCCTCTCCGATCAGAGCGACGGCCTGGGCAGTATCGCCACGCGGTATGATGCGCTCGGCGTGCATCTCTACGGGGCGGATACGCTGGAACAGTCGTATCCGGCGCTGCACGCCGCGAGCGATCTCTTCGATTGCGCCGGGAGTAATGGTGACGCCCTCTGCCCGGATACCGTCCTCGACCGTGTGCTCAGTCGTACCGATCGTCCGATCTTCATCACCGAGGCGGGGATCGATTCGTCGATGAGTTGGGAACTCAAGGCGAAATATTATGTCGAGAAGATACACCGGATGCCCGCCCGGGTGCGCGGCTTCGCCCTCTTCACCCTGAGCCTCGATCCGGAGTGGTATGCGGGTGCGGGCGAACGTTGCACAAAACCGGCGGGGAGCAACTGCTCACGCTATGCGCTCGATGTCGATGAATGGGGCCGGGTAGATGCCGGTTTTGCCGGGGCGAACGCGATCGGCCAGTGTTATCAACGCTCACCATTCGCGAACGCGGCGAATACGGCACCGGCAGACGTCACCTGTTGGCCACCCTGTCGCACCGATGCTGGCACAACCCCGGATCGCCGCCCACGTAGCGCGGTACAACGCGCGGTCTGTCGGATCGAGGCTTCCGGCCCACGACGTGAGACGCAGCGAGAGCACGCCCCGCAACGCAACGCCCTACTCCCGCCGAAGCCGAGGGTGGGCGTGGGATGCCTCCGACGACGTCGCTGGAGATAGGCAAGTCGCTGGTCTGGAGGAGGTGCCGTACGGATGGATCAGCGAACCGATCATAGGCCGTGGTTCGGATGGACCCGCCTCTCCGCGGTGCCACGTACCTGGGATTGACGTTGCAGATCGAGGAGGAATGGTCGTCGTCGACCGAGGAAACGCCCGCAGCCGATGATTCGGCCGCGATCATTGATGCCGCTCGCATAGTCGAGATCCCAGCCCGATCCCGGGGCGAGCAGGGCGTTCAGATCGGTCGTGGGGCCGGTGGACCCGAGAAAGGCCCGCTCGACCCCCAACTCATCCCATGTCCACGCATGGCACACTGTCGAGAGGCCGTCGCCAGGGTAACAGGTCCTGAGCAAACGAGCGCCAGGCGCCGCCGATGATGACGGGGCCTGGCGCAGAAGCACCGGCGACAGATTGTGATCCGCGCTGCGTAAGCGAACTTGAACGCAACTCATGGAACGGTGTGCAAGGCGTATTGCAGCGACGCTGGCGCGGTCAGCGGTAAGGGTGCCACACCCCCGACGCCCGCACCGTACACGAAGGCGAACGAGGCGGCAGCCTCCGGCCCAAACGTCCGAAACAGCCATGCGGGCGGCTTATGCCACGGCGCGCAAGTCGCCGCTTAACTGGGCGATCAGCGCGTGCAAACCTTCGTTACGACCGGTGAGGGTGCGGAGCCGACGACCGAGGGTTCCGAGGTCCAGCCGACCGCCGTTACGCGCGAGTTCTTCGTTGTATAAGGCGCGGCTGCGCTCCAGGAAACTCTCGGCGCAGAGCCCGAATCCGTCGATATACAGGAGGTCGGCCTGATCGAGCGACGCGAGGCGGTCGGCGACCGCTTCCTCGGCGCAATCGAGGCGACGCGCCAGTTCCGACTCGGCCAGCGAACCGCTCGCGCGGGCCGCGGCGGCCAGGGCGAGGAGCCATTCGGGCGCGGCGGTCGCGGCGTCCAGCGGAAAGGTGCGCTCTAGATAAGCGGCCAACGCCGCGGCGGCACCATCGCTGTCGAGGCGCAGGACCGTCAAGCCGACCGGGATCGCCCGCAGCGCCCCCTTGACCAGCACGATGAACGGCAGTCGCTCGGCCAGGGCGAGCAACGCTTCGGACTCGGCGCGCACCTGTGTCGCCGTTAACGGCAAGAGGCCGATCGAGATCGTGCCGCGACTGATCGCGAACTCCGGCCAGATGACGCCGACTTCGCTGACCTGCGGTTCGGGCCAACGGCGCATCCGCCAACCGGCGAGATGCCCCGACCGGCGCTCGGTCGCCACACCCGCCAGGAACGTATCCGCGCCGTCCCAGGTGGCATCAGGCGCGGACCAGCCGCATGCGGGCAACGCTTGTGCGAGGGTCGCGGCGTCCAGGTTCACATCGAAGGTCTCGTCGCCGATCGCCACAATCGCTGCGCCCGGCCCGAGGAGATGCGCCCCCCAGAGGGTCAGCGCCGCCCGTGCGACGCGCCCGCCATGTCGCGACCATGAGCCCATCCCATCCTGCTTGCCGTGCAAGGTGACGGTCTTCTTGTCCATCGTCACCTGCACCGCGAAGCGGGCACAGATAGCCTCGACCAGCGCGCGATCGCCGCGCAGGGCCAGCGTCGTCGTCGGGGCGATCCGCAGCAACGACTCGATCAGCCGCAGATGGTAGAGCGCCAGGATCTCCTCGACGGTCGGCACCGGCCCGACCCGGATCAGGATAGCCTGGTCCGGCGCATCGAGCCAGAGCGCCTGCTCGGCCTCGACGAGATCGAGCTCCGGCACCAGATCGTTCAGGAAGCGGGCGCGATCGGTCGGCGCGACGAAACCGCCATGCTCATTCGCCTTTGCAAAGGCGAGCGCCCGGAGATCGCGCGGCGTGTGCAGGCCGCTGGCGGCCAGTACCGCCGCCCGGTCTTCGCCGATCAGGTCGCTGAAGCGGCGCGTACGATAGCGATAGGCCCGACTGAGACACCCGACCAAACAGCGCGCCAGACGCGGATCGCCGAAGAGCTGGATCAGCACATCCGGGTCCAGTTCGCGCCGCAAAAGCCCCAGCTTCGTCTCGAAGAAGCGAATAGCGATGCTGATCTGTGGCTTGATCGCATCGTCGCGCAAGAAGCGCGGGTAGAGGCGGCGGGTTCCGGTGCGCTTATCCCGGCGGATCGTCTTCGGCAAATCTTGCGTGCGAAACGCCATCATCCCCCCCAATTGAAACGGCAGTACAGTAGCAGCAGCAAGGAACGCGCCGAAGGTCGAAGGCGCAACCGTGGCGGCGGCAGACCCGTGGAGGTGGCTCTCGGCGCGGTGTAGAGCAATGAACGCGGGGACACCGTGAACGGAATATGAACGTGGGGCGGCGGAACGACTTAAGCTGCCGCTTGCGCCGCGCTTTCTACCTTCGGGCGGCGACGCTTGGCCGCCTGTCCCTCGCTTGTCTTGCGGGTGATCAGCTCGTAGAGGACCGCCTGCGTCGGCTTCGGGCGCAGGATACGCCCGAGGCGCTGGATATACTCGCGCGTGGCCGATGAGCCGCTGGCGACGATCGCCACGTTCGCATCGGGGACATCGACGCCCTCGTTGAGTACCCGCCCGGTCACCAGCTTGGAATAACGTCCTTCGCGGAAGCCGTTCAGGATGTCGCGACGCTCGCCGGGTTCGGTCCGATAGGTGATCGACGGCACCATCAGGCGGCGGCTGATCGCGTCGACCAGCACGTTGTACTCGGAGAAGATGATCACCTTGTCCTCGCGATGCTGCGCCAGGAGATCGCCGACGGTCGCGATCTTCGCATCGGCGTTGAGCGCGATCATCCGGGCCTGGTGGTGCGACTGCATCGCGTGGCGGGCGGCGGGGTCGGAACCGGCGCGGCGGACCAATTCGCCGTAGAAGTCGGGGCCGGGCGCGATCTTGTTCTTCGCGAGATACCAACGGAACTGCGCCATCAGCAAGTCGTAGCGCCCCTGCTCCTCCGGCGACAGATTGACGAACAGGCGGCGCTCGACGTAGTCGGCGATATGCCGGTCCCGGGCGAGGTCGGCGGGCAACTTATGGAAGGCGACCGGGCCGAGCAACGTGTCGAGATCGCGGTGGCGGCCATCGAGCCGCTCCGGTGTCGCCGAGAGCCCGAGCCGATACGGCGCGCCGACTTTTTTGACAATCTGACGAT
>DATCMP010000651.1:0-5403 GCA_036563365.1 Thermomicrobiales bacterium | reverse complement strand
GGGATCCGCTCGTGGGCATCGGCGAAATTGGCGAAGCGCCCTCCCGCCAGGAGCATCGCGGCGGGGAAGGCGGCGATCCGGCGCAGGCGCGGGTCGGCGAGGAGGTCGAGCGCGCCACCGGTGCGCCCGCGCAGCAGTTCGGCGAAGATGATCGGGTAGGTCAGGCCATAATGCCAGTAGCCGACCCCCTCGGTCGTGCTGCCATCGGCGGCGAACGCGGTCGCCAGGAAGGACCGCAAACTCTCCAGGATGAGCGCCAGTCCCCGAGCGAGGCGTTCGGGATCACGTTCCAGGTAGAGGAACGCGCCGCCGATCGCCCCGGCGCAGACGCCGTTCCAGTTGTCGCCGCCATTGAACCAGCGCAGATCGTAGTAGCCGTGCAGGAATGGCGTGAAGATCCGCCGCTCGATCTCGTCGCGCACCCGATAGCGGACCTCCGCGTCGAGTATCGGGCCGAGCAGCGCGACGATCTCGGCGAGGCCGAACGCCGTCTCCGCCGCCATGATGTCGATCACGCGGGTGTGTGCCGGCGCCACCCAGGTTGTTTCTTCGCAGATCGCCCAGAGATAATCGTGGACGGCATCGCGGTACTCGGCCGCACCGAGGATGAGGTGGAGCGCCGCCGCGTGGAGCCGCTCGCGCTTGCTGTAGTAGGGCGTCTCGTACGGCGCGCGGTCGCCGACCAGCGCGAAGGCACGATAGCGCGAATAGGTCGTCGCCGGGACGTTATCGAGGTCGCGCAGCAACGGGGCGGTCTCGGCCAGCGCGGCGGGGGTGCGCCTGGCGTCGCGGAAGGCGGCGAGATCGGCCCGCGCCGTCGCGAACTCGGGGAATGGCGGGCCATCGGCGGCGAGGAGCCGCGCCAGCGATGCCGGTGTCTGGTCGAACGCGGCCAGTAGGGCGGGCTCGTCGTCGCTCATCGCGGCCCCTCGCAGGCATTTTCGAGGGTGCGGAGCTGATCGCGGGTGCCGCAGGCGGCGAAAACGTCGCCCGCCACGAGTTCGAGGTCGTCGGGTGGCGGGGCCAGCATCTGCCCGCCACGCCGCAGCCCGAGGAAGATCAGGGCGCTATCGACGCGCCCCCTGACGTCGCCGAGTCGCCGCCCGATCAGCGTGGAGTCGGTGTCGATCCGCACCTCTTCGACGAGGAGGTCGTCGGCATCGTGGTGGAGGTGTTCGAGCGCGCTGATCGTGGCGGAGCGTGAGGCGAGCATCGCCATCTGCTGCCCGGCGATGGCGTAGGGGGAGACGACATGGCTGGCCCCGGCGCGGCGTAGCTTCGCGGCCGCTTCCTCACGGACAACGCGCGCGACGATCGGCATGTCGGGTCGCAAGGCATGAGCGGAAATGGTGATGAAGGTGTTGTCGGCGTCGCCGTTCACCGCGGTGATCAGCCCCTTGGCACGCGCGATCCCCGCCGCGCGCAAGGTGTCGTCCTCGCTGGCGTTACCGTTGACGATCGGCAACCCGGCGGCGCTGGCGCGGTCGAGTTCGCGCTGATCGCTGTCGATGACCACGAGCGCTTCCCCCTCGCGGAGGAGTTCGCGGGCGATCTGCTGCCCGACCCGCCCGTAGCCGCAGAGGATATAGTGCTCGGTCAGTTGCGCCACCCGTTTCTCCATCCGTCTGCGCTCCCATTGTCGTGTCAGGTGGCCCTCGAAGAGGGTGCCGGTGACGGTCGTGAAGGTGTACGACAGACCCGCGACCCCGATCAGGATCAGGACGCTGGTGAAGATCCGCCCGGTCTCCGACAGCGGCTTGACCTCGCCGTAGCCGATCGTGGCGAGGGTGATCAGCGTCATGTAGGCGGAATCGCTGAGCGACCAACCTTCGATCAGCATGTAACCGAGCGTGCCCGCGATCATCGTGGCGACGATCGTCAACAGCGGGCCGCGCAGCCGCCGCCACGGCTCGTCGGCGGCGGCGGGCGCAACGGTGATGACCGACTGCCCCGTCCGCCCGCTCGGTCGGAGGCGCAGGGTCCACCAGCGCGTGCGTGGGCGACCGTTTCGCGCACCGCTCATCGTCGTCTCACAGCGCCTTGACGAGTTTCAGGGACTCCTCAGCGAAGCCTAGGTGGGCGTAGACGGCGCGGGCGCGGAGGTTATCGCCGAAGGTGTCGAGCGCGAGGTGACGGAAGCCTTGTTCGCGTGCCCAATCCTCGGCCGCCGCCAGCAGCGCCCGCGCGACGCCACGCCCTTCGGCCTCCCGCGTGACCGACAGCATCGAGACGTAGCCTTGCTCCTCACCGGTCAGGCCGCTGCGCTGGTTGTGCAGGTAGATGAATCCGAGCGGCTGTCCGTCGCCAGCGGTGGCGACCAAGACCTGGTGCCCTTCCTCCGGCGCGCGCGCATGCGCCACCACCTGTGCTACGCCGCTGGCGTGGAAGGTCGCCATCAGCGCTGGATCGCGCCAGGGCAGCGCGCCGGATTCTGCGAAGCGCGCCACGAAGCCGCTGATGAAGTCGGCGTCGGCGGCGATCGCGGGACGGATCTGTAGCGCCCGTTCGGTGGGGTCGGTTGCCCTCGAATCGGCTGTCATCGGCAGTCCTCTCGGGATGTCGCTGTACGGCGTGCCTTATCGCGGATCGTTGGCGCGCACTGTAGCGTATCGGGGGGAAGTTGTCATTAAAGGGCGGCTGGTGGGTATGGCGGTGAGCTGTAACCTGCCGGACCAGGATTAAACGGCGATGCGCCGCCACAGATAATTGCTCACGCTATGGCGCAACATCGAATGTGCGATCGGGGCCGGTTTGGGGGGCGGGCGGACCGGGTGCCAGTCCTGAGATTGACGATGGCGCGCGTGGCGAATGCGATCCCCCGGAGCCGCACGACGGGAGGAAGTCGTGCGGCAGAGTCTTGACGCCGACAGCGGCGCGGCTGGTGACGATGAAGGTCACCGCCAGTGTGCGAACGGCGTGACACGGAATCGCGTGACGCCGCTGGTGCCGACGCGCCGCATCGTTCGCGGTGTATTGTTACTTCTGATCGTACCCCGTCAGTTCGACGTAGCCCTCTCCGCCGACCGGTGCGCCGTTGTGTGTGCCGGTGATGGCGACTTCGCCCTCCCAATAGATATTGGTGGTTGATCGGCGCGTGTCAAGCTCCTGGTCCTGGGTGATCGGGGTCCAGGTGAGATCGAGGCCATAGGTCGGCAAGGTGACCCGCCAGCCGGAGGGGTAGACCACGCCGGTACGCGGGCTCGTCCATTGCTTCAACACGTCGATCGTGATCTCGTTGCGGGGGATACTCGTCACCGTGCCATCGGGCGCGACGTAGGTGCCGAACGAGCCGATCAGTTGCTGCCCCTCGCCGCGGATCAGGTAGACGGTGAAGTCGCTGCCATCGTCGAGATGCGCGCTGAACCAATCCCAGCCGCCGTCGGTGACGGTGAGGAAGTTGCCCCACTGGTGATCGAACCAGGCCGTACCGGTCACGTTCTTCCGCACCCCATTGTCCTCGATCGTGCCGGTGACGGTCATCCTCGTGCGCGAGTAGTAATAGGTGGCCCCCGCCGCGCCGTAATCGATGTAGCCACCCTCGTGCAGTGCGGGGGGCTTGGTGGCGGTCATGTCGAGGCTGAGCGCGTAGCCGGGTGCGGTCGAGTCGATGTGATCACGCCCCTCGAAGCCCTGCCAGCGCCAGTCGCCCATCCGGAAGTCGAAGCCTTTGCTGACCTCGCCGACCAATTGGTTCGCCTCGGTCTGCTGCGTGCGTTGATCGTAGTGGAACTGGCCGCGCTGGTGATCGGTGATCGCCGAATGCGCCGCGTAGTAGGCGGGGATATTGTTGCGGATCGACTGGAAGATCACCGATTCGAAACCGTATTTCGTGCCGTCCTCGGCCCGCAAGTGCCCGGTGTAATACCACCACTCGGTGAGCGACTTGTGCGCCGCCTCATCCTGCGGGAAGGTCACCGGCGGCGGGTTCGACGTTCCGGGGGTCGCGACCGTGAACGGACCCGGCCACGCCGCCTTGCCGCCGCCCGCGCTGGGCTGGCCGCAGGCCACCAGCAGCACCAGGATGATGAATGACGAATGACGAATGACGAATGAGATATGGCGCGATAGGGGTGAACGTGGATGGTTCATCGGCGGGACTCTCCCTTGCGCGGGTTGCTGCTGACAAGTTCCTCAGCATGGTTCGATCCGTTCGGAGATCCAGTAACCGGGGCTATCGAGCCCTGTGATTCGTCATTCGTCACTCGTAACTCGTCATTGGTCAGATGTTCTTCCGCGTCGGGCAGCCAGCGATCCAGCGAGGCCGGGAGCCACCAGTTCCAGTGCCCGAGCAGTCGCATCGTCGCGGGGACGAGCAGCGCGCGCACGATCGTGGCGTCGAGGAAGACCGCGAGCGCCACGCCGAGCCCGAATGCCTTGATCAGGACGATGTCCGCGGTGACGAACGATCCGGCGACGACGACGACGATCAGCGCGGCGCTGGTGATGATCCGCCCGCTCCGTTCGAGCCCGGTCGCGACCGCCAGCGTGTTATCGCCGGTCTCCAGCCATGCCTCGCGGATCCGCGACAGCAGGAAGACCTCGTAGTCCATGCTGACCCCGAAGAGGGTGCAGAACATGATGATCGGCAAGGTTGCCTCGACGAACCCCAGGCGCTGGAAGCCGAGCAGATTCGCGAAGTGGCCCTCCTGGAAGACCCAGACCAGCGCGCCGTAGGAGGCGAGGAGCGACAGGGCGTTCATCAGGATCGCCTTCAGCGGCAAGATCGCCGAGCGCAGCAGGATCATCAGGATGACGTAGGTGGCGAGGACGACCCCGATCAGCGCCAGCGGGAAGTCTTTGTACATCTCCTCGACCACGTCGATCACCCCGGCGGTGGTGCCGGTGACCTGATAGGTGAGGCCGCCGGGCGGCGTCGTCTGCCGCAGGTCGTAGACGAGCGACTTCGCCTCGTTGGAGACAGCGGACGATTTCAGGACGATGCTGACCAGCGTGGTATCGCCGTTGGCGAGGCGCGGCGCGATCAGCGCGGCGTAGGGGTCGAGCACCCGATCCGGGCGCGAGTAGATCAGTTCGTATTGCGGCTTGCCGAGTTGCGGATCGAGGGTCGTCAGCGAATCGACGCGGGCGACCCGCGGATCGCGCTCGATCGCGTGGGTCAGTTCGTAGAGGGCGTCGATATTCTGCGGGGCGAAGATCGAGGAGCCGTCCGCCGTCCTGATCGCCAGCGCCACCGGCTCCAACTCCGTCGCGCCGAACTTCTCAACCAGGAGATCGTAGCCCTGTCGCGACGGCACATCTTTGGGCAGGATCGAAGCATCGGGCGAGGAGAGGCGGACGTTGAGGAATGGCGAGCCGAGCAGGAGCATCACCGCGAGGGTGGGGATGAAGAAGCGCCAGGGTCGTGCCATCACCGCCAGCGCCAACCGGTGCCAGAAGCCTTCG
>DATCMP010000647.1:0-4241 GCA_036563365.1 Thermomicrobiales bacterium | reverse complement strand
CGCCGCGCCCTACCCAATTTCGGTCGATGTCGAGGGTCTGGCCGAACAGTTAGCCAGCCCCGAAGTGCAGAACCTCGCGGCGCGGATCCGCTCGTTGCGCGGCGACCGGAAGCTGATCCTGCGGGTCGATCGGGTAGAACCGAGCAAGAATATCCTGCGCGGGCTGATCGCCTATCGTAGCTTCCTCAATGCCTACCCCGAGTATCGCAGCAAGGTTTATTTCCTGGCGCTGCTGGTCCCCTCGCGCACCGAGGTGGCGGAGTACCGCAACTATCTGCGCGACATCACCGGCCTCGCGGGTGAGATCAACGCGACGCTCGGCGAGAACGAGTGGGAGCCGGTGCGGATCATGCTCGGCAACCACTACGGTCGCGCCATCGCCGCACTCAGCGAATACGATGTGCTGATGGTGAATCCGCTGGCCGATGGGATGAACCTCGTCGCGAAAGAGGGGGTCGTCGTCAACCAGCGCGACGGCGTCCTGATCCTCTCGGAGCAGGCCGGGGCGGCGGAAGAGTTGGGCGATGACGCCCTGCTTGTTTCGCCGTTCGATGTCTACGGGATGCGCGAGGCACTCTATCAGGCGCTGAACATGCCGCGGGCGGAGCGCCATGCCCGGGCCGAACGCCTGGCCGCGCAGGTACGCGCCAACAATATCCACGACTGGTTCTCGCGGCAGATGGACGACATCACCGCCGACATGGGTGATGGGATGGTGCCCGCCGCGGATTAGGGCTGGTGGCGACCGCAGTACGGCTTGCCCGCCTGCGCGCTGCTGCGTTCGTTATCGAATGTGCAGGAGATAGTGATGGGCGATGCGCTTGGCGCGCAATATGGCTATGTGCCCCCGGTGGACCAATTGCTTACCCTGGGCGATCTGCGCGGTCAACCCCGTTACGATTACCTGTCGCTCGGCTTGCGCCCCGAGGATGTCACGGCGCTGATCGCGATGGCGGGCGATGACGCCTTATGGCAGGCCGACAGTGAAGCGGTCGAGGTCTGGGCACCGGTCCATGCGTGGCGGGCGCTCGGGGATCTGCGCGCGGAGGAGGCGATCGCGCCGCTGCTTCGCCTCCTTTCCAAACCAGTTGAGGATGGGTATGACGACTGGCTTCACGGAGATATGCCTGACGTTTTCGCCCAAATTGGACCAGCCGCTATCGCCCCGCTGTCGGCATATCTGCGCGCACCCGGTCACGATGTCTGGGCGCGGAGCACCGCTGCTAGCAGCCTCAGCCATATCGCACTCGCCGCGTCAGAATCTCGTGACACGGTAGTCAAAATACTATCCGATACCATTGAGGACAACCTGAGCCGTCGGCGACCACCGAACGAGCCGGATATGATCCTGAACGGCTCGGTGATCGCTGAACTCATCGAGTTGCGCGCCATCGACACCGCTGACGTAATCGCGCGTGCTTTTGCCGCCGGTCGGGTCGATGAGACGATCAGCGGCGATCTGGAGGATGTGCAGATCGCGCTCGGGTTGCGGGCGAAGCGCGATACCCCCGCGCGGAACTATTTCCGCGAAGCATACGGCCCGATGGGCGAAGAACCATCCGTTGATGATGCGCTACCCGATGACGAGCCGGAAAGACAGGACCGCTTCGCCGATCTGCCGCCCTTGCCCACGCCCGGTTCGTCCGTCAGGCGCGTCACGGTCGAGCGCAAGGCGAAGAGCAAGCGGAAGATGGCGCAGCAATCGCGCAAGCAGAACCGGAAGAAGAAATAAGTGCCGCTGCCCGTGCCGGAATCAGGCTGCGGGCAGCGGCATCATCACCCACTCGCCGCGCGCGAGGTCGAAGCGGGCGATTTCGGTGTGACCGGATTCGCGCAAGAGGGTGAAGGCGCGCTCGTAGTCGTACGTCAGTTGGCGCGGGTGGTGGCTGTCGCTGTTGAGGGTCATCCGCACGCCGAGGTCGCGGCAACGGCGCACGATCCAGGCACTCGGGAATGGCTCGGACAGGCCACGCCGCCAGCCGCCGGTGCTCAGTTCGACGATCCGCCCGGTCGCGGCGAGCGCCCGTAGCGCCTCGTCGATCGCCGCGCGATACCAGGGCGCGTCCTCGCTGAAATAGCGCCCGGACCCATTCCAGAGCTTCACGCCCCGATCGATGTGGCCGACGATCGAGACGCCAGGATAGTCGGCCAGTTCGCCGATCCGCTGGTAATGCTCTTCGACCAGGGCGCGGATATCACCCGTGTACCGTTCGCGGAGGAGGGCGGCGAAGCGCGCCTCCGAATGATCGAGCGGCCACGGTTCGCCGGTGTCATCGACCCCCTGGAAGTGGACCGAGCCGACGGTGTAATCGAAGCCATGCACCAGGATTTGCTGCTGGTTGAAGGCGCGCAACTCCGGCAATGCATCGAGTTCCAGCCCTAGGATGACCTCGATCCGCCCGGCATACTCGTCACGCACCCGCAGCACTTCCTCGCGGTAGGCGTGCAATTGGTCGAGCGGCAGCGCATACGTCGCCTGAAACGGCACCGGCGCGTGGCTGGAGATCCCGATCTGCGTTAGCCCCGCCGCCAGCGCCGCCGCCACAATCGCGTCGATTTCGCCGTTGCCATCGCACCAGCGATTGTGGGTGTGATAGTTTGCTAGTGGGCGGGGTGGGCCAGTAGACGAGTGATCAGGAGCGTGGTGCTGCGTCATCGGTCGTATCCCATATTCGTTATTTGTCATTCGTCATTCGTCACTAGCCCACTGGCCCACTACGCCCACTCGTTACCGCGGTATCCCGCTGGCCCGCAGCGCCGCCTGTTCGTCTTCAACGTCGTATGGGATACGGTATTGCTCGACCGACCAACCCGCCCCGTCCCAGGAGAAGATACTGTAGGAGGCCAGTGGCTGGTTGTCTTTCGGCAATGAGACCGAGGCGACATTGACGAGGATCCCTTCATCCCACTCGCGCACAAAGGCATCATGATAATGGCCGAAGGCGATGACCTGGGCGGCGGCACCGCCATAGAGCTGGCGCAGTTCGTCGGGTGGGGTGTCGAGGGTGGCCGCATGGCCGCGCAAGGGGTTGTGCCAACTCGCGTGGAGGATCAGCAGATCGTGTCCCGGCGCGGGCGAGAGGCGCAGTTGGCGCGGCAATTTCTTCAGGAGATCGATCCGGTGCGTGCCGAGCAGCGAGACCGCCCACGGCTCCTGCTCGCGCACCAACGCCGCGAACGGCCCGGTCAGCTCCTCGGCCTCGGGGTTCCAGAGCAGCACGTCATGATTGCCGAGGAGTAGGGCACACCCCGTTTGGAGGAGGAGATCGAACGTCTCCGCCGGTCGCGCACCCGCCGGCGCGACGAGGTCGCCCGCCGCAACCCGTAATTGCACCGGGTGGTGTCGGTCGATCGCCGCCAGGACCGCGCGTAAGGCGGCGAGATTGCCGTGGACATCGGAGAAAATAGCGACGCGCAGCATGGACCCTCCGGCGAGGCAGACGGGCGGACCGGGGGCGCGAGTGCCCGCACAGCGCCACCCTACGCGGGTATATCGAGGTCGCCGCGTCCGTTCGGTCGGCGGCGCGGCGCCACCGCGGCCGATGGTAGCTGCACGACCTCGGTATCGCCCGTTGGCCTGGTCGGCACGGCTGGCGGGCGCAACGTGCCGACGTAAAAGATGATCAGCATCCCGGCGGCGATGAGCAGATCGCCGACGCTGGCGACCGTCTGGAAGAGCGGCACCGGCGAGAGCGGGATGATGTCGGCGAGCGGCCGGAGGACGGTCTCGGCGGTGGCGAGCTCCACATGGCCGAGCGGTCCCTCATCGCGCAGTTGCAGGGCGTAATCGTAGCGCCCGACTAGCCGCAGCGCGTCCGCCGAGACCGGCATCGCCCCGCCATTCGCCAGGATGACGATCGCGTTGAGCACCAGCCCGAGCAGGACCAGTTCGATCCCGACGATCCGGCGATTGGCCGCGATCCCCGCCGCGAGGCAGGCGATAGCCAGCACGTAAACCCCGATCGCCGCACCGTCGTGCCGCACGATCGGCGAGAACGCGACCGCGCGCAGGATGAGGCCGCCGAGGAAGAGGACGGGCCAGCGGAACGAGAGCCGCGCGAAATGCCGCAGCGCGCCGCCGTGCCACAGGCCCCCCAACGTCCCGATCACCGCAGCGAGCAGCAGCAGCAAGATTCCTCCGAGGGGATAGTCGTGAGTCGTGGGTCGTGAGTCGTGAGTGAGGCGGTGCCGACAGTGAGGCAATTGCTCTCTGCGAACCTTCTCACGACTCACGACCCACG
>DATCMP010000645.1:0-11810 GCA_036563365.1 Thermomicrobiales bacterium | reverse complement strand
CGCCGCGCTGACCTTCGCGCGGCTGCACACGCGACAGCCACCGCGCCCCCTGCCGCCCGGCCAGGGCCTGCTGCTGATCGGCTTCCGCGAGGTCGGCACGACCTTTCGCGAGTTGCGCCGCCTTCCCTATACGCTGCGCTTTCTGATCGGCTACCTCTTCTATAACGACGGGATCCAGACGGTGATCGGCCTCGCGGCGGTTTTCCTGACGCAGGAGTTGTTCGTCGCCAAGGGGCTCCCGGAGGCCGACGGGCAATCGTTCGTGATCATCGTCTTCCTGCTGGTGCAGTTCGTCGCTTTCTTCGGGGCGCTCGGCTTCGGGCGACTGGCCGAAAAGATCGGCACGAAACGCGCGATCCTCGTCTCGCTCCTCCTCTGGCTGGGCGTGATCATCTACGCCTACGCTCTCTTGCAGACGACGACGCAGGCGCTGGCGATGGCCGCGATGATCGCGCTGGTCCTCGGCGGGTCGCAGGCGCTGTCGCGCAGCCTCTTTTCGAAGATGATCCCGGCTGGGCGCGAGTCGTCGTTCTTCGGCCTCTACGAGATCTCCGAGCGCGGCACCTCCTGGATCGGCCCGCTGATCTTCGGCTATGTCGTGCAACAGACCAATTCCTACCGCGACGCGATCCTCTCGCTGATCGTCCTCTTCCTCCTCGGCCTGATCGTCCTGGCGCTGACGGACGTGCAGCGGGCGATCCGTGAGTCGGGGAACAGCACCCCGGAGGCGGCGATGCAGGGGTAGGGGGCGATCACCGCAGAGGCGCGGAAGACGCAGAGGGGCGCAGAGACGAGGGACGAAACTTAACCACAGAGCGCACAGAGCGCACAGAGAGGGCACGGTAGCAGGAAAGAGAGAAACGGGAAATAGTGCGGCGGAAGCCTGGACAATAGTGCGGCGGGAGCCTGGACGGAGGCAATTGCGCTGGTGGGGGCGGGTTGGTAACCCGCTCGGCTGGCAACGCCGCCGCGACAGGCGGCAACCGCTCAGGCTCTGTGCCAGATAGCTGAACTATTGCTGCCACCAGCCGGGCGGGTTGGTACCCCGCCCCTACCAGGATAGGTCCCCCTTTGCTTCTCGTCTCTGCGGCCCTCCGTGTCTCTGTGCCTCTGCGGTGATCGTCCCTCTCGGAGGTCATCATGTCACTCACGCCCGAGATTGTACGCAGCTCGGTCGAGGCGGCGTTTCCGGCGCTGACGGTACACGATTGCCTGCCCGTGGGGGAGGGGTGGGATAGCGTAGCCTGGCTGGTGAATGGGTCGCTGATCTTCCGGTTCCCGAAGCGCTCGGCGGTCGCGGAGGCGCTGCGGCGGGAGATCGCGCTGCTGCCGGACCTCGCGCCGACGTTGCCGGTGGCGATCCCGCGCTTCACGTTCATCGCGGAGCGGGGTGCGCCGACCGATCCCGCCTTGCCCTTCGTCGGCTATCCGTTGCTCAGCGGTCTTTTCCTGGACACGGTTCCGGGATTGTTGCACGAAACGTCGCCGTTGCTGCCGCAACTGGCCGACTTCCTGCGGGCGCTGCACCGCTTCCCGCCCGAGCAGGCCGTGACGGCGGGCTTGCCCGCTATCGATTGGACCGCCTGGGTCGCACACTGGGAGCGTTTCGCCGCACGCCTGATGATCGGCGAATCCGCGCGTTTCACCCCGGCGACGCGTGCGCGGTTGGCGGCGTGGCACGACGAGCTCTTGGCCGAACTGCACTGTGCCGCGCGCCCGATTGCGCTGCTGCACCACGATCTCGCCCTCGAACATCTCCTGGTCGTGCCCGAGGGCGCACGGTTGACCGGCGTGATCGATTGGGGTGACATCGCGCTCGGCGACCCGGCGCTCGATTTTGTTGGGATCGCCGGTGCCTGCTCCGTTGCGACGCTCGATACGTTGCTCACGGCCTATGGCCCTGTGGACGAGGGCTTTCAGCGGCGGATCGCGTGGTATGGGTGGCTGGCCCCGTTTCACCTGCTCGGCTACGGGTTGGACGTCGCGGATGCAACGATCGTCACAGAGTCGGTAGGTATGATCGAGGGGCTGATGGAGATTGCCGACGTAATCGTCCCATAGGCGTGGGATGCCGTTGGGCTGAAGCCCCGGCTGGAGGCTCCGCCACGAAGTCCCCCTACGGGGACTGGAACGGGGCGCTCACGTCGGCAACTGCCATCGGCCCAGGAGGTTGATTGATAGCAACGGCGAACCGATTCCTACCCGGAGTTGGGGTATTACGCGCGCTGCGGGGAACTTTGTTGCTTTAACCCCAGGATACGTCGTCGCGTGCCCATCCCAATACACCCCTTCTCCCGTTTCTCTCTCGTCATCGCTCTGTGCGCTCTGTGCGCTCTGTGGTTCAGTCTGGTCCCTGCGCCGCGTTGGCCCTTTCCCTGGTTCCGCCATCTTGCACCGCTCATGCCGCCGCCACTACACTGACAGAGAGAGGGTGGTCAAGATTGCGCTACCCGGAGGGAGTGGCAGATGGATCTTAATGTCCAGGCGTTGATCATCGGCGGCGGCGCGACCGGCACGGCCATCGCGCGCGATCTCGCGATGCGCGGGGTGAGCGTCTGCCTGTTGGAGCGGGGCGATCTCGCCTCGGGGACCACGGGCAATTATCACGGGCTGCTGCACAGCGGTGCCCGCTACGTCACCAACGATCTCGATACGGCGCGCGAGTGCCGTGAGGAGAACGCGATCCTGCGGCGGATCGCCCCGCACTGCATCGAGGATACCGGCGGACTTTTCCTGATCCTCGACGGGCGCGCCGAATTGCTCTTCCAGCGCCCATTCGTGGATGGGTGCCGGGAGGCTGGGATCCCGGTCGAGGAGTTGAGCAACGCGCAGACGTTGGCGCTCGAACCGCTGGTCGCGCCGAATGTGATCCGCTCGTTCCGCGTGCCGGATGCGGTGCTGGACTCCTGGCGTTTCTGCGTCGCCAACGTCCTCTCGGCGACGGAGCATGATTGCTGGGCCTTTCGCGGCGTGACGATCGATCGCCTGATCCGCGAGGGCGACCGGATCGTCGGGGCGACCGGGCGCAACAGTATCACGGCGCAGTTCTACACCGTGCGCGCCGAGTGCATCATCAACGCCACCGGGCCGTGGGCGGGCCGTTTCGCGTCGCTCGCCGGGGTCGAGGTGGCGCTGGCCCCGACCAAGGGGACGATGGTGGCGATGGCGCAGCGCCCGACGACGCACGTCATCAACTACGGTCGCCCGCCCGCCGATGGCGACATCATCGTGCCGAACGGCACCGGCGTCGTCCTCGGCACCACTGCCGTCCCCGCCGCCGCGCCCGATGACACCGCCGTGCCCGAGGGCGAACCGGAGCGCGTGCTTGACGCGGCGATGCGGATGGTACCGGTGCTGCGCGAGGTCGCCCAGGTCCGTTCCTGGGCCGCCGTGCGCCCGCTCGCCACGACCGAGGCGCGGGCCGGGCAGGCTGACCAGCATGGCCGCGCCCTTACCCGCGACTTCCTGCTGATCGACCACGAGGAGGCCGACAGCGTCGGCGGCTTCGTGACGATCGTCGGCGGCAAGGTGACGACCGCGCGCCGGATGGCCGAGGTCACCAGCGACCTGATCTGCCGCAAGCTCGGCATCGAGGCCGCGTGCCGCACCGCAGATGAGCCGCTGCCCGGCGCGGAGGCGCGGCGGTAACGTGAGTTGCGGTAGCGTTAATTGATGCTTTTGGTGTATGCCGCAGGCAGCCGGGACTATTGCTGATCGCTCACGGCTTCAATTCGGTCGTGATAGAGATTGATGAGTTTGTATTCGGGCAGCAATGCTTCTACCTCGGGCCAGCGGTTGGCAATCAGATCCCTGAAGTCTGCTAAGCGAAGATTTCCCACTTTTATGTGGACGACCCAAGGCGGGGGTTGTGTGACCATGATTCGCTCAGCAAAGTCGGCATCTTTGCTCACGATCGCCCATTCGTTGCGCGCTGCCAAGAGCCAAAGCTGCATATCGGTCAGGCTTGCGCCGAACTCCCGCGCATGAAAGAACGGCCATTGTGTCGCCGACAGCAAGCGGCCTGGGAGGTTTTCGTCGAGGAGATACCCTCTCATGCCACCCGAGCAATGTGGTACCGATTGCCCATCAGCCGCGAAGAGTAGCGTAAGGCCGCTAGGATATCGTCCCGCGTAAGGCTAGGGTAGGCATCAAGGATTTCCTCGATACTATCACCCGAGCCCAGAAACTCCAGAATGGTTTGTACGCTAATCCGGGTGCCGCGAACAATCGGGCGACCGTTGCAGATGTCTGGCTCGATTACGATTCGATCTTGGTTGTTTTGCATGGTGTTCCTCGTTTGCGATTCTCTCCACTCAACCCTTGCCAGGTTGGTATACCCCCATTGTATCGTAACGAGGGCTCGGGAGAAGCAGGGAATTGCCTCTTCGCAAACGCCGAGCTAAAATGGTTTCATGCCTCCCCCATACTGGTGGCGCGGCATTGCGATGAGGCTCGCAGGCTGTCGTGGCGATGGCCCGCCGGATACCGGCTGATAGCTTCTACTCCGCGCTGCGTCGCGCGAGTAGGGGCTTTTTCTTTTGTCGTCGGGGTGGCAGGGGAGGTCGTGGATGGCGCAAACCTATCTCTTGATCGCGCTCGGCGGGGCGGTGGGGGCGAATGCGCGGTTCGTCGCCGCGTCGCTGGTCGCGTCGCGTTGGGGGACACGGTTGCCGTGGGGCACGCTGCTGATCAATGTCACCGGCAGCTTCCTGCTGGGCTTCTCCCTGGCGGTCCCCGTGCTCGGCACCGGTGCCGGGCGCGCCCTGCTCGCGACGGGGTTCTGCGGCGGTTACACCACCTTTTCGACGTTCGCCTTCGAGACCGTCGTCCTCGCCGAAGGGGCCGAGCGTCGTTTCGCCGCGCTGAACGCGCTGGTCAGCGTCGGGCTGTGCCTGATCGCGGCGTTCGGCGGCGGTACCCTCGGCACGCTGATCGGGAGGTAACGCGCCGATGGGCAAGCCGCGTGACGAGGGGGGCGCCGTGGGCCGGAGCGATGAGTATTTCGTCCCTGATGAGGCGATTGCTGAGGCCGAGTTGGCGACCGTGCCGGGGGAATCACGCCCTTCGGCGTCGGATTGGTGGAGACGCCTGGCACCGTACCTAATGGTCGGCGCGGGCGGGGCAATGGGAGCGAATTTGCGCTATCTCGTCGGCCTTTGGGCGACGGCGCGCTGGCCGGGTCCTTTCCCATGGGGGACGCTGCTGATTAACCTGACGGGGAGCTTGCTGCTGGGCGGGCTGCTGACGACCCTCGCCGCGCGTCGCCCCGAGCCACGGCTGTGGCGTCTCTTCCTCGGGACCGGGCTGCTCGGTGCCTACACCACGTTCTCGACATTCAGCGCCGAGACGGTCGCGCTCGCTGCGACCGGATACCTCCCGTTGGCGATAGCCTACGTGCTGCTGAGCGTCGGGGGCGGGTATGGCGCGGCCTGGGCCGGGATGGCGCTGGTGCGCTGGTGGACTCGGGCGATGACGGCGAGCGCCGGGTAAGCTCCCGATCTATCGGGTTGGCATAAATTTTTTCGGCGATGTTCGCCCGTGGCGAGCCGGGTTCAGGCGTCGCCCCCGGTGTTGCCGAACCATGCCGCCACCCGCTCCGTCAGTTCCGGCTGGACCCGCGCGAACTGGGCGTGGCGATGGCCGTTGGCCCCGGACGGGTGGGGGAGGCCGATCAGGCAGCGCGCCGGGTCGAGCGCATCGGCGGCGACGAGGGTGTCGAGCGCATCGGAGGCGCACTTGCCGAGCGAGACGATGATCGCCGTCGGCACCGCGCGCAACTCCGGCAGCATGACCTCCCAGAGGTAACGGCGCAGGAGGGGATTGCTGCGAACCGGCGGGGTGTGGCCGGTCCAGTCTGCGCCATTGATGAAGACCGGGTGTCGCACGACCGCCGAGGTTTGCAGCAGATCCGACCGCCCGGCGTAGAGCGACGCGCTCGCCGCGATCCCGAGCGCCTGGGGGATCCCGATCCCGTCGAGCATCGAGAGCAAGAAGCGGCGGATCGGCCCCGCGAAGCTCGCCTGATATTTGACGCGCGCGCAGATCGCGGCGTAGTCGGTGTCACCCGTCAGCAAGGCATCGCGCGAGGCGCGCAGGGCGATCTCCATCTGCCGGAATCCCGGCGTGATGCCGACCAGCACCACCTTGGCTTGCGGGTTGATGTAGTCGAACGGCGCGTAATAGATCGCCAGCCGCCCGGCCTGATGGAGCAGGAATGCGGGGGTCTGCAACTGTTCGCGCGTCAGACGCTCGGCTGTGGGCAGCGCGGCGATCTGCGGGGCGAACGCGGCGAGGAGTGCCGCCGCGTCGGCGACCAGCGCACGCTCGTCGACGAGCGATGGATCGTTGATGCCATTCCCATTGGCCGCCATTGGCTAGCCCCTCCCACACGGTCGCAGCGTGCTCGTCAGGCGAAGAGCCTGCCCGGCGATGCGTACGCCCACCCGCGTTAACGCTCAGGCTTCCTCTACCCGATGCCCTGCGTGGCGCAGGGCATCGGTCGCGCTGGCAAGGGCGGGTCTTTTGACCAGCACGTAATCGGTGTCGAAGGTGGAAAGGGCGAAGATCGGGATCCCCGCCGCCGCGAGTGGGACGAGGACGGCGGCGAGGACGCCGGTCATGTCGAACGGGAAAGGGCCGGTCAGGCGCAGCAGGCACCAGTCGCGCTCGGCCTGGACCCCTTCCGGCACCAATTGCGCGGGGCAGACGACCGAGAGCTCGTCGTCGGTGCGGGTCAGCGAGTACCAGTGCCCGGCGAAGGCCCAGGTCGGGATCGTCGCCGACTCGGGCGAGAGGCGGCAGACCGCGAACTCGCCGGCGAGGATAGTGAGATGGAGGTGTCGCGCGCCGGTACCGGTCATCCCTCGTCCTTTTCCCGCATAGGCAGGCTGTGTGTTGCACTGTTGGTTGCCTTTTGTTCTCCGCAGAGTCTACAAGTTGTGCTGGTCCGTGACAATCTCGACCCCGCAAAACTTTTCCCGTAATTATGCATTGCTCCCGATAACAACGGGCGGCAGCGCCTTGCTGCCGTAGCCAACGGTCAATGAAGCAAGCAATTCGGGAAAGGTGGGCAGGTCATGGGAGTAGGGCACGAACCGCGCGAGGATGAGACGCAGCAGTGCATCCACACACCGGCCATAACGGATGACAAAGTACGCACCGCCGCTCATACACCACGCCTGACGAGCCTCAATCGCCGGACCTTCATCACCGGCGCGACCGCCACCCTCTTGGTCCTCGGCACCAGTGCCCTCGCGGTCGCGGCACGGCGTGGCGGCGTCGGCGGACCGGGCGTGTCGGGGGTGCCGCCGATCGTGCCGTCGGCCGCGACCGCTACCGGTAATGGTGGCGTCGCCGCGGCCCCGACAGCCGCGCCGACCGCGACGCCGGGGACGAGCGAAGCGGCGAGCAGCTATGTAGCGACGGCACCGCATATCCTGCGCTCGGGGGGCGTGGAGACGATCGCGCTGACGCTGGCGAATGGCGACCGCCCCGCGACTACCAGGGTCGCCGTCGCCCTGCTCAAAGACGGTAAGACGGTGGCGAGCGGTGAGGAGTGGATCAGCGGGCGCGGCAGCGTGCCGCTCGGCGTGCCGAACCTGGCGGCGGGCGACTATACCTTGCGGGTCAGCGGGCGGGGCTTCGCCGACGAAGGGGCGGTGCGGGTCGAGGCCGGGACGATCCTCTTCCTGGAGTCCGATAAGCCGATCTACAAACCGGGCGAGACGGTACGGCTGCGGGTGCTGTCGCTGAACAGCGCGCTGCGCCCGGTCGCGGGGCAGGTGACGGTCGAGGCGGCGGATGCCAAGGGGATCAAGATTTTCCGGAAGATCGTCGCGGTCGATGCGTGGGGGATGGCGACCCTCGAACTCCCCTTATCGACCGAGTCGAATCTCGGCGTCTGGAAGCTGCGCGCCACGACCGGGACCGGCGCGGGCGCGGGGAGTACCCAACTCGACATCCGTGTGGAGCGCTACGTCTTGCCGAAGTACGAGGTGAAGGTGACGCTGCCGAAAGGGTGGGCGCTCGTCACCGAGACGATGGTCGGGACGATCGGCGCGCAATATTCGTTCGGCAAGCCGGTGAAGGGTGAGGCGACGATCGTCGCGCTGCGCTATGGGGGGACATGGCAGGAATATGCGCGCCTGACCCGCCCGATCGACGGGACCGCGACGTTCGAGATCCCCGCCGCCCGCTACAGCGCCGGATCGCCCGGTAACGGCGGCGCGGGCGCGGTACGCCTCGATGTGACGGTACGCGAGGCCGCGACCGACTACGAGGAAAAGAGCAGCACCCTGGTGACGATCGTCGCCGCGCCGGTGGCGGTGCGCCTCATCCCCGAGAGCGGGTCGTTCAAACCGGGGCTGCCGCTGGGGTTGCTGGTCGTCGCGGCGGGGCCGGACGGCAAGGCCGCCGAGGCCGATGTGGCGCTGACGTTGAACTATCAGGACGCGGACTTCAAGCGGTTGCCGAGTGAGACGCGCCAGGTGACGACGAAGAGCGGCGTCGCCACGCTGAACGTGACGCCGCCCGCCGGCGCGGTGGTCCTCTCCGTCGCGAGCAGCTTCACGGCACGTGGCGCGAGCGGTACGCTGAACGGCACGCCGCTGACGCTGCGCGCCTCCTACTCTCCGACCGGCGCATTCTTACGGGTTGAGCAACTGACCGGGGGGACGTTGCGCGTCGGGGAACAGGCGCGCTTCCGGGTGACCGCGACGAAAGAGGCGAAGTCGTTCTATTACGAGATCCTGTCGCGCGGCAAGGTTGTCTACTCCGACGTGGCGCGCGAGAGCGAGATCGTGATTAACCTCGATCCGGTGATGGCACCCGAGTCGCGGCTGGTTGCCTACCAGATCTTGCCCGATGGCGAGGTCGCCGCCGATTGGGTCGGCTTCAAGGTCGAGGGCGCGTTGCCGCAGCGAGTGACCCTTAGCGTCGAGCGCGAGGAGGTCGCGCCGGGGGGCGAAGTCGGCGTGACGGTGCAGACCGAGGGCGCGGCGCGGGTCGGGCTGGCGGCGGTCGATCGGGCCGTCTTCATCCTGGCCGAGAACCGGTTGAACCTGCGCGCCGTCTTCGATGAGATCGAACGGCTCTACGGGACGCCGCAGGCCGAGGCGCACGTCGAGCAGCCCGCGCCGGGCGGGCCGGTGCCATTGCCCGCCCCGGTCGAGCCCCCGGGCGGTGCCGCCGCGCCGCGCGTCGCCGTGGCCCTGGCCGCCCCCACCTCGACGATCAGCCCCGGCGCGAAGGAGGCGTTCGCCGGGGCCGGGCTGCTGGTGCTGACGAATCGCAAGGTGCCCGCGGGCAGGGCATTGCAAGTGGCACGCACGGTGGATAATGGCGCGGTGCGTCAGGCCGCCGGGGCGGCGGCACCGGCGGCAAGCTCGGCACCGGCGGCAGCCGCGCCCGCCGCGACGCAGGCAACCGCTGCGACGGAGGCGGGGGCGCTGGCCGAGCCCGAGCGGGTGCGGCAGTTCTTCCCCGAAACCTGGGTCTGGTCCGACCTGACCACCGACCCGAGCGGCAAGGCGACGCAGCGCCTGACCGCGCCGGACAGTATCACGACCTGGAATTTCCGGGCGGTCGCCCTCTCGAAGGAGAAGGGGCTGGGAATCGGCGAAGCGACGTTGCGCGTCTTCCAGCCGTTCTTTGTCACCGTCGATTTGCCGTACGCGGCGATTCGCGGCGAGGAGTTCCCGGTGCGCGTCGCGCTGTACAACTACGACGCGACCGCGCAGGAGTTTACCGTTGAACTCGCCGCCGCCGGCTGGTTCACCAGCCTCGATGGGCGCTCGCGCACCGTGACGGTCGAGCCGCAGGCGGTCGGCGCGGCCAGCTTCACTATCCGCCCGACCGGGCTCGGCGTCGGCAAGCTGCAACTCGCCGCGCGCGGGCGCACCCGCGCCGACGCGATCATCAAGGAACTGATCGTCGAGCCGGAAGGGGTCGGGCGGGAGCGGATCGAGAACCTGATCCTCGCGGCGGGCACGCCGCGCACCGTCGCACTCGCCGCGCCGGAGAGCGCCATCGCGGGGTCGCCGCGGGTGAGCGTCGCGCTCACCGGCAGCCTGCTGAGTCAGACGATCGAAGGGTTGGACAGCCTGTTGCAGATGCCCTACGGCTGCGGCGAGCAGAATATGCTCCTCTTCGCGCCGGATGTCTACATCGCCCGTTATCTGCGCGAGACGCAGCAGGCGAAGCCGGAGATCGCCGCGAAGGCCGAATTGCTGATGCTGACCGGCTACCAGCGCGAACTGACTTACCGCCGGGTCGACGGCTCCTACTCCGCGTTCGGGCAGCGCGACAAGAGCGGCAGCCTCTGGCTGACGGCCTTCGTGCTCAAGACGTTCGCGCAGGCGAGCGACCTGATCTACATCGATGAGGCGGTGCAGCGGGCCGCGCGCGACTGGATCCGCGGGGTGCAGCAGGCCGACGGCTCATTCGAACAGGTCGGCTTCGTCCACCACGCGGCGATGATGGGCGGGGTGCAAGGGAAAACGGCGCTGACCGCCTACGTGGCGATCGCCTTGCGCGAGGCGGGCGACGATGCGACCTCGGCTAGGGCGATCGGCTGGTTGGAAGGGCAGTTGGGGGGGCTCGCCGATCCGTATGCGCTGGCGATCGTCGCCTATGCGCTTGGCCTGGCGAAGAGTGCGCGGGCCGGGGCGGCGCGCGACCAACTGCTGCGGCTGGCGCGGCAGACGGACGGGGGGCTTTCCTGGGGTGACGATCCGCAGCCGGTGCCGCTGGCGACGCCGACCGTGGGCGGTGCGGCCTCCCCGGTCGTGCCACGTCCCAACGATCGCGGGCGCAGCGCGGCGACCGAGACGACCGCCTACGCCGCGCTGGCCTTGCTGGCCGGGGGCGACACCCTCAATGCGGGGCGGGCGATCCGCTGGCTCGCCGGACGGCGAGGGGCGCAGGGTGGCTTCGGCTCGACGCAGGATACGGTCGTGGCGCTCCAGGCGCTGACGAACGCCTCCATCACCTCGCGCACCGAGATCGACGCGACCGTGACACTCGTCGCCGGGAGTTTTCGGAAGGAGGTGCGGATCACGCCGGAGAACGCCGACGTGATGCAGATCATCGATTTGCCGGGCGACGGCGCTGCCCTCAGCCTTGAAACGCGCGGCAACGGGCAACCGGTTGTGCAGGTGGTGCAGCGCTTCAACCTCCCCGCAGCGGAGGTCGCCGCGACCTCCGCCTTCGCGCTCGACGTCCGCTACGGTGCCGAGGAGGTCGCGACGAACGATCTGCTCAACGTCACCGCGACGGTGCGCTACACACCGCCGACCCCGCAACCGGCCGGGATGGTCGTCCTCGATCTGGCGGTGCCGACCGGCTTCACGCCGGAAACGTCGTCGTTGGAGGCGCTGGCGAAGCGGACACCCAAGCTGAAGCGCTGGGACATCGCCGGGCGCAAGGTCCTCTTGTACATCGAGGAGATGAACCCGGACGAGGCGCTGACCCTCGCTTTCCAGGCCCGCGCCCTCTACCCGGTGCGCGCTCAGGCGGTCGCCTCGCAAGCCTACGCCTACTACCGCCCCGAGTGGCGCGGCGAGAGCCTGGGCGGCAAGGTGGTCGTGCGGGCGCGGGGGTAGGCGTAGCCAGACTGTATACCCGTGCCCCGAGTGACAAGTTCGGGGCACGGGCTTTTCCGCACACTGCTTTGGGACAGCCCGCCGTGACCCGTCGCTCCCTCACGTTCTCGTCATCCTTCCGCCATCCTTTCTTCACACTCTCCCCATATTGTGAGCACCTGAACACCGTTACCGCCGGGTATGGGCGGCGTTATAACCACGGCACCCTGG
>DATCMP010000621.1:0-2797 GCA_036563365.1 Thermomicrobiales bacterium | reverse complement strand
GCCTACTTGCTGGCACTGACTCCCTCACGACTCACGACTCACGACTCACGACTCACCCCATCACAATCAAATCCCGCCGCGCGTTGTTCAGCAGTTCGCCGCCCGTTTCGGTGCAGGCGACGCTGTCCTCGATGCGGACGCCGAATTTGCCGGGGATGTAGATCCCCGGTTCGTCGCTAAAAACCATCCCGGGGCGGAGTGGGGTGCGGTTGCCGCCGACCATGTACGGCTCCTCGTGGACATCGAGGCCGAGGCCGTGGCCGACGCGGTGGATGAAATATTCGCCGTACCCGGCGTCGGTGATCACCTTGCGGGCGACGGCATCGACGTCCTCGCAGGCGAGGCCGGGGCGCACCGCCTCGAAGGTCCGCTGCCGGGCCTCGTCCACGATCGCGTAAACCTTGCGGAATTCCTCGCTCGGCTCGCCGACGTGGACGGTGCGCGTGATGTCCGATTTGTAGCCCTCGATATTGCCGCCGAAGTCGAAGACGACCGCGTCGCCCTCCCGGATGACCTTGTCGCTCGTCATGTAGTGCGGCGAGGCGCTGCCGGGGCCGCTGGCGACGATCATGAAGGCGGGGGTGCCGAGCCCACGCTTCGCCATCAGATTCGCCAGGACCTGCCCCGCCTCGTTCTCGGTCTTCCCGGCGAGGGTGGTGGTGGCGACGAACTCCTCCCAGCACTCATCGGTCAGGCGACCGGCCTCGCGCATACAGGCGATCTCGTCCTCGGCCTTGATCTGGCGCAACTCCTTGATCACCAGATCAGCGTTGACGAAGCGCGCACCGGGCGTCGCGTCCATCAGCTTCAGCAGGAAACCGCTCCACATCTGGTCGCTGACGGCGATCGTCTTCCCCTGTGGATCGCCCAACCCTTGCGCGAGGAGGGCGATCGGGTTCTCCGTCTCCTCCCAGATCCGCAGATCGAGGATTTCCAGCAGGTCGTGCCGCTCGGCGAGGCGCGGCGATTCGAGGCGCGGCACGACGACGAACGGCTCGTTGCCGCTCTGCGGGGTGGCGAGCGCGGTCAGGCGCTCGCTGGTGTGCGCCGGGTAGCCCATCAGATAGACGAGATCGGACGAGGGGGCGATCAGCAGCCAGTCGATCCCCTGGCGGGCCATCTCCGCCTGCGCCCGCGCGATCCGCTCGGCGTAGTTCATCGTCGTCCCGGTTGCAGCCATCGGTTGCTCCTTCGTCCACAGCGGTTTTCGCTGATTTTGGCGTATGCAGCGGCAGTTAATGGCGGGAGTATACCATCGGGCACGAGCGGTGGAATTGCAGGCGTGTCACCGTTCTGAACACTGGCGGCTGGTAGAAAGAGGGTCGCCGGGATTCCCCGACGACCCTCGCAGCCCGTGCGCTTATTATGCGTCGTCGTTAGCGTTTACGCGGTTGTCTGCCTCTGGTACGCCGCCTCGATCTGGGGGTAGGCGGCTTCCAGGCGCTCGGGATGGCGCGGTCGCCCGTTCTCGACGGTGTCGTAGACCTCCAGGGTATCGCCTCCGTCTGTCGAGCCAGCGACCACCGTATCGCCGACGCGAATCGGTGTCGCCTGTTCTGCGACGGGACGCGCGTCGGTGAACCGGAATTGCCGCCCGTGGAGGGTGATGCGGTCGCCCGCCAGCGCCTCCACCGGGCGCGTCTCGAACCGCCAGCGGATCTCCGGGGGCGTCGCGCCGCGATCGAGGGCCACGAGCATCTCGGGCCTGATGCGGGTGCCGATCTGGATCATCAGCGGGGAAAGGGGCGCGTCGATCACGCTGCCGTCATCGAGCAACTGCACCCGGCAGCTGTCAATGGAGCAGTCGATCGCCCGCGCGAGGATCAAGTGCATGGCGTGCCTCCTGAGGTTGGTGCGAGGTAGTTTGCGTCAACGCGATCGTGTACCTCATAGGTCACCTCCTGTTACGGGTGGCACGAGTCGTGGGGAGTATAGCAAGGGCGGGTGCTGGCTGCTAGAGGATGCGATAGCGGCTGATATAAACGTGGTATGGCTGGCGACTAAAGTCACGCCTTGAGGGCCTGCGGGCCACGAAGCCCGCCTGCGCGGGCTAAGTTCGTTATCAGCGCAGTGCCTCATAATCGGGCATTGCTTCGCAACAATCCCAGCCGCCGCAGGGCGGCTTCGTGGCCCGCAGGCCGCGAGGCGCGGCCGTGGTCCCCTGCCGGGTGAGGGGATTCAGCCGCCAGCCATCTCCTACTTATACGCCCTGCTCCTTCAGGAAAACACCCTCGGCCATGCCATCCACTCGTCCAGCGGCACCGCGCCTTGCGTGCCGAGCAGGCGGTAGAGGTAGCGGTAGACCGGGCGCACGGCGGTGAGATCGGGCAGGGGCGCGATGGTGCGGTAGCCCGCGACGAAGGCGGCGGCGGCGGGGGCGTCCAGTTCGTATTCGTAGCCGATCAGGTCGAGGGCGGGCGGGGCGATGGCGTAGGCGTCGGTGTCGATCAGGGCGGTGATCCGCTCGCCATCGGTGAGGAACTGCGTGGCGTCCACATCGATCATCACCGGGGCGGCGCTGGTGGGCGCGGGGAGGGCGAGGGCCGCGGCGCAGAACCCTTCGAGCGGCGCGGCGAGCGGTGCCTCCGCGCCAACAAACCCTTTCACCAACACGCGCATTGTCGCGGCGAGGTTGCGGTGGAAGTCATCGAGCGGGTGTCGCAATGCCCCATCAAAGGTGCCATACCACGGGAAGCTGACACTATGGATCTGGGCGATGGCCGCGCCGAGTTCGCGCAACGCGGCGGGCGGCAGGGTGCGGAGATCGTCCAGGCGCTCGCCCGGTAGATGCTCCACG
>DATCMP010000077.1:0-11284 GCA_036563365.1 Thermomicrobiales bacterium | reverse complement strand
GCAGATTCAGCTCATTCGGATCCGGCGGCGCATCGGGAGCTTGATTAAAACCGTAGCCGTTCGCCATCATGATGTCGAAGTGCTTGCCGAACCCGGCGGTGTAGAGTTGCTGGAGGAAATCGAGATCGTTCAGACCGCGATCACCCTGTTCGCGTGTTTGCGCCAGCGGGGCGCTGAGGATGACGATATTCGGATCGACCGCCTTGGCGCGAGCGTAGACGACGCGCAACATCGTCGCGTACCCCGCGGCATCGAGTCGCCCGCCCCACTCCGCCTTCAGATTCGGCTCATTCCAGATCTGGAGGTATTGCACGCGGCCTTTGTAATGCTCGATGAAGATCGCGACGAAATCGGCGAAACGGTCGACATTGTCCGGCGGCGTCTGCGGGGTGGTGTTCGGCCCGCGCGCCCACTCGGGGGTATTGTCGAGGCGGGCGATGACGCGGATCCCATTCTTCTCGGCCAGATCAACGATCCGGTCGTATTTATCCCAGCTATTCTGGTTGTATTTGTCGTCCCAGAAGCGGCCTTGTTTCGGCTCGATCTCCGACCAGGGGAACTGCTGCTTCATCCAGCCCAGGCCCGCATCGGACATCATCTGGACCGTCTTCTCACGTTTCCAATCTTCCACCTCTTTTGACAGGAAGGTATTGGCACCGTAAGGATTGAGGTCGGTGTAGGGGAATGTGGAGGTGCGCGCGGCGGCCTGGGGGGGGGTATCCCGCTGCCCGAGCGGCCCGAAGTACGATAGATTGAAGATTTGGAGGATGGCGACAACGCATAGCGAAACTACGTAAGGCCGGAAGAGCCGACGCGGGCGCGCGGAATTATCGTGAGCCTCGCCCTGCACCTGCTGCACCATTACTCCGTCGTTGTTTTTGCTGCGCCTGCGTCGCACGTCACCCTGTTTGCCGTGGGATCGCGCGGAGGCCGATACCAGATCTTCCCCATCCTGTGTATCGTATCGCGCGATTATAGCACGGACACCTTGACGGACACCGTCAAGTCGGCGCACGCACGGCTAATCGATAGGTGGAACGTTCCTGCGTTGGGGACGGTTGCGGTTCCTTGACATTCCCTGGAGGGGGTATTAAGGTACTGTTAACAATTAAGGACTGCCGCGGGAGCCTGGGCGAGCCAGGCTGAGATGGTGACCGCAATCCGTCACCGACCGTCAAACCTGATCCGGGTAATACCGGCGGAGGGATGCGCGCCGAGTGCGAGGATGATTCGCAAACTCGGGGGAGACCAGGGGCGCACCCGCTGGTCTCCCCCTTTTTTGTTGCCCGCGAGTCGGGCGGGCGGAGGATGACGCCAACGATGGAGCCGACTATGGCGGCGAATGGGGGGACGGATACGGCGCTCACCGAGCGGATCGATCGGTGGATTGTCGCGCATGGCGACGCGCTCGTTGGCCGTGTCCGCGATCTTGTTGCGTTCCCGACGCTGAGCCCGCCCGGTCGCAATACCGCCCTCGCACAGGGTTATGTGGCCGATTGGCTGCGCGGCATCGGCTGCGCGGTGGAGGCATTCGACGTCTATCCGGGCGATCCCGACGTGGTCGGTCATCTGCGTGGTGCTGGCGGCGCGGGCAGGTCGCTGCTCTTCAACGGGCATATCGACGTGGCAGAAGTCGCGGCGGATGGCTGGCAGGGCGACCCGTTCGTGGCGACCGAGCGCGATGGTCGACTGTACGGGCGCGGCGTCGGCGATATGAAAGGCGGGCTGGCGGCGGCTATCTTCGCGCTCGAAGCGACGTTGGCGTGCGGGGTGCGCCTGCGCGGGGATGTGTTGATCGAATCGGTGATCGGCGAGGAGTCGGGCGAGTGGGGGACGGTGGCCTGTGTCGAGCGTGGCTATCGCGCCGATCTGGCGATCGTGCCCGAGCCGACTGGCTTGATCCCTTGCGGGCAGGGCGGCGTCATCACCGGCTGGATCACGATCCAGAGCACGCAAACCCTCCACGACGGCGTGCGGGCCAGGACGATCCATGCCGGTGGGGGGCTGCTCGGCGCGAACGCGATCGAGAAGATGATGCGGCTGCTCGCCGCGCTGAACGACCTGGAACGTCACTGGGCGGTGACGAAGTCGTATCCCGGCTTCGCCCCCGGCGCGACGACGATCAATCCGGCGGTCATCGAGGGGGGACGGCACCCCGCCTTCATGGCCGATCGCTGTGCCCTCTGGATCACCGTTCACTTCTATCCCGATGAGACATGGGAAGGGGTGGTCGCGGAGATCGAGGATCATTTGCGTCGCGCCGCCGCCGCCGACCTGTGGCTGCGCGACCATCCGCCGACCTTCCGATGGGGCGGGCGCTCGATGATCGCAGAACGCGGCGAGATCTTCCCCGCCGTCCCCCTCGTGGCGGATACGCCCGGTCTGGCCGCGCTTGAGGCAGCCCATGCGGCCGTGTATGGCTCGATGCCGACGCACGCGATGTGGCCCTCCGTCTCCGATGCAGGGTGGCTGTCGCGGGCCGGTATCCCGACGATCATCTACGGCCCCGGCGAGTTGGAGGAGGCGCACACGACCAACGAGTCGATCGCTGTCGCCGATCTCGTCGTCGCCGCGCGCGTCTACGCCCGCCTGATCGGCGCGTGGTGCGGCCTGGAGGATGGGCGATGAGTGGCGCGGCACTGACGGTGCGCGGGCTCGGAAAATCGTTCGCGGGGGCAGGCGGTGCGCCGCTGCGCGCGATCGAAGGGGTTGATCTCGTCGCGGCACCGGGCGAATTCGTGACGATCATCGGGCCGAGTGGCTGCGGCAAGAGCACCCTCTTTAATCTGATCGCCGGTTTGGAAGAGCCCGATGATGGGACGATCGAGTTGGCCGGACAAGTCGGCGGGTCGCGCCTCGGCCGGGTCGCCTATATGCCGCAGAAAGATCTGCTCCTGCCCTGGCGCACGACGCTCGACAACGTCATCCTGCCGCTGGAAGTGCGCGGGGTGCGGCACGAGGAAGCACGGCGGCAGGCGCTGGCACTCTTCCCGCAGTTCGGGCTCGCCGGGTTCGAGGGGGCGTATCCGCAGACCCTCTCCGGCGGGATGCGCTCGCGCGCCGCGTTTCTGCGGACCGTGCTCGCCGGGGGGGTGCTGCTGTTGCTCGATGAGCCGTTCGGGGCGCTCGATGCGCTTACCCGCTCTCGGATGCAGGAGTGGCTGGTCGGGGTCTGGGAGCGCGAGCGGCGCACGACCCTTTTCATCACCCATGACGTCGATGAGGCGATCTTCCTCGCCGATCGCCTCTACGTGATGACACCGCGACCGGGCCGGATCGCCCTGACGACGACCGTCGATCTGCCGCGTCCGCGCACGCCGGAACTGCTGACCGCGCCCGCGTTCGTGGCGCTGAAGGCGCGGCTGCTGCGCGCCCTGCGCGATGGTGCTGCACCGGATGATCTCGCACCCGATTTGGTGCCAACGCTCGACCGTACCCTTGCACAATCGTCTGGTGAACCCGTGATCGAAGGTGTGCGGCGATGAACACGCGCGCGGGCTCCGCTACGCTCCTCTGGCGTTGGGTACCACCGCTGGCGTTGCTGGCGCTGTTGCTCCTAGGCTGGGAACTGACCGTGCGGCTGGGCGAGATCGCGCCATGGTTACTGCCACCGCCGAGCGCGATCCCCGCCGCGATCATCGCCGATGCCGGTGATCTGCTGCGGCACACGCTGGTCACGCTGCAAGAAGTCTTGCTGGGGCTGGTCGTCTCGACGCTGCTCGGCATCGTCACGGCGGTCGCGATCGCCTTCTTCCCGCTCTTGGAGCGGGCGTTGTACCCGCTCGTCGTGGCGAGTCAGTCGGTGCCGCTGCCGGTCCTGGCCCCGCTCCTGATCATCTTCCTCGGCTACGGGATCGTGCCAAAAATCCTGCTCGTCACGCTGATCTGCTTCTTCCCGATCGTCGTCAACACGGTCGATGGGCTGCACAGCGTCGACCGCGATGCGGTGAATCTGCTGCGGACCTTCGGCGCGACCCGCTGGCAGATCTTCGTTAAGGTGCGCTGGCCCTCTGCGCTGCCCCTCTTCTTCTCCGGGCTGCGGGTGGCGGCGGCGGTCAGTGTGATCGGCGCGGTCTTCGGCGAGTTGATCGGGGCGAGCGCCGGACTCGGCTATTACATCCGCCACGAGACACCGCTGTTCCATACCGCTGCGGTCTATGGCGCGACGATCATCTTAATGCTGTTGGGGATCGCCTTATTCGTCGTCGTACGCGCCGCAGAGTGGGTGTTGCTGCCCTGGCGGCGGCGGTTGGCCGAGCGTTCCCGCGTGTGAAAGGCGTGAGGCCCGAGCGATGGCGAGAGCGCCGATAGGGAGGCGGTGGGGAATGAACCGACGGCAATTCTTGCGTGGTGCGGGCCTGATGCTCGGGGTGGGTATCACCATGGCCGCGTGCGGCGGCAAGGCGAGTACGTTGCCGCAAGGGGCGAGCGGGCTGACGAAGGTCTCGCTGGTCCTCGACTGGTATCCGTGGGCGAACCATACCGGCCTCTATCTGGCGCAGTCGCGCGGCTATTTCAAGGATCAGGGGTTGGAGGTCGATATCCACGCGCCGAGCAACCCCGAGGACATCTTGAAGGTGGTGGCGGCCGGTACGGACAACTTCGGGATCAGTTACCAGACCGATGTCCTCTCAGCACGGGCGGCGGGTGTGCCCGTCAAGTCTGTGGCGGCGATCGTGCAGCACCCCCTCAACACCGTTATGGCCCTGAAAGGTGCGGGGATCACGCGCCCGAAAGATCTGGAAGGGAAGAAAGTCGGTATCCCCGGTGTCCCCTCCGACGGACCGCTCTTGAAGACGATGGTAGAGGCCGATGGCGGCAACATCGCCAAGGTTGAGCAGATCAACGTCGGCTTCGATCTCATCCCCTCGCTGATCGGGAAGAAAGTTGACGCGGTGATCGGCGCGTACGAGGTCCACGAGGCGGCGGTCGCGGAGTTGCAGGGCTTCCCGGTGCAGGCGCTACGGGTGCAAGACTGGGGGGTGCCGGATTACTACGAACTGGTGCTCGTGACGAGCGATAACATGATCAAGCAGAACGCCGATGTCGTTCGCAAATTCATGATCGCCGTATCGAAGGGCTATGCCGACGCGCAGAACGATCAGGCGGCAGCGATTGACGCGCTGATCGCGGGCTACCCCGACGCCGATCGCAAAGTCGAGGTGCCGGGTTTAGCGAAGCTGGCTCCGCTTTGGACCGATGGCGTCTCGCGCTTCGGCGAGCAGACGACCGCGCGCTGGCAGCAATATGCCGACTGGTTGCGCGCGGAGAAGATTCTCGACAAAGAGGTGAAGGTGGAGGACTGCTTCACGACGGAGTTTCTGCCCAAGTGAGCCGGGAGTACACGGGCAACTCGGTGGTAGGGGATGGGTGATAGGGCGAGGGGCGATGATCCAAACAGCATTGACTATCGCCGGGTCGGACTCCGGCGGTGGGGCCGGAATCCAGGCCGATCTGAAAACGTTCGCGGCGCTTGGCGTCTATGGCAGCAGCGTGATCACCGCGATCACGGCGCAGAATACCGTCGCCGTCACGGCGGTCCACGAGATCCCGACCGCGATCATCGCGGCGCAACTCGATGCTGTCCTCAGCGACATCGGGGCGGATGCGGCCAAGACCGGGATGTTGTCGAGCGCGCCGATCATCGCCATGGTTGCGGCGGCGGTCCGGCGCTACGGGTTGACGCGACTGGTTGTCGATCCGGTGATGGTCGCGAAGAGCGGCGACCGGCTCCTACGCGAGGACGCCGTGGCGGCGTTGCGGGCGGAGCTGCTGCCGCTGGCACTCGTCGTGACACCCAACATCCCCGAGGCCGAGGTTCTGGCCGGGATGACGATCACCACGGAGGAGGAACGCCACGAGGCCGCCCGCCGGATCGCCGCCTATGGGCCGCGCTATGTCATCGTGAAAGGAGGGCACGCGCCCGGCGAACCGATCGACTTCCTCTATGACGGCACCACGGTGATCCCGATCGCGGCTGGTCCGCGCGTTGATACGCCGAACACCCACGGCACCGGCTGCACCTTCGCGGCGGCGATCACCGCCGGGCTCGCCAACGGCCTGGATGTCGAGGCGGCGGCGCGGGAGGCGAAAACGTACCTCACGGCAGCACTGCGGGCGTCGTATCCGATCGGGGCGGGGCATTCCCCGGTCCACCACTTCCACGCCTGGTGGGCCGCTGCGCCGACCGGTGCCGTACGCTAGGGGGTGGCGATGCGACGGGGTCCGCTCGGGTTATTCGTTGGTCTGGCACTCGTTGGTGGGGTACTCGGCTTCATCATCGGCGAGGTCTGGCTGGGGCGGGGGAATGGTCCCGCGGTTGCGGTAGTCCTGGCAGCGCTCGGCTTGTTGCTGGCCTGGATGCTCTGGCGCACGCGGCCGACCTATACCCCAGAGGAAGTCGCGGCGGCGGTCGCCGAGCGCAAGGCGCGGGAAGCGGCGGCGAAAGTGCGCGTGCCGACGGAGCCACCGGCGACGCGCGGTGCCACGGTGAGGGTAACGAAGTCGGGACGACTCGACGGGGAAAGGGATAGGGAACGATGATCGAGCAGCAAACGACTGAACAAGGCACTGGGGCGATGCCGGAGCAGTTGACGATCGGCGGCAAAACGTTTCACTCGCGACTGATGCTAGGGACGGGGAAATATCGCAACAGCGCCGAGATGATCGCCGCGTTCGAGGCAGCCAACGTGGAGATCGTCACGGTGGCGTTGCGGCGGATCGATTTCGATGATCCGGCCAGCCGCTCGGTGCTGGAAGATGTCGATTGGCAGAAATACACGATCCTGCCGAATACCGCCGGGTGCGCCACCGCCGAGGAGGCGATTCGCGTGGCGCACATGGCGCGGGCGATGGAGTTGTCCGAGTGGATCAAGCTGGAAGTAATCCCCGATCCGAAATATCTCCTCCCCGATCCGATCGGCACCTTGCGCGCCGCCGAGCAGCTGGTCAAAGAGGGTTTCACGGTGCTGCCATATATCAACGCCGACCCGATCCTCGCGCGGCATTTGCAGGAGGTCGGCTGCGCCACGGTGATGCCGCTGGCGTCGCCGATCGGTTCGGGACAGGGGATCCCGAATAGTCGCAATATCGAGATCATCATCGAGCAGGCGACGGTGCCGATCGTGGTCGATGCCGGGATCGGCGCACCCTCCGACGCCGCGCTGGCGATGGAACTCGGCGCGAGCGCCTGTCTGGTTAATAGCGCCGTGGCCCTCGCCGCCGATCCCGCCGCGATGGCCCGCGCGATGGCACTCGGTGTCGAGGCCGGTCACCTGGCCTTCCGGGCCGGGCGGATCCCGAAGAAAGCCTACGCCTCTGCCAGCAGTCCGCTGACCGGCGTGGTGCGATAGACAGAATGATGAATGACGATTGACGAATGTCGAGTGGGATAGGTGAGTAAGTTTCTACCATGAGTTATTCTGCTCGTCTCTCATTCGTCATTCGTCACTCGTCACTCGTCATTCATAAGGAGTGGCGATGCGTCCTGAGTTGAAGCTCGGGCTGTATCTGGTGACCGATGAGCGGTTGTCGCGCGGGCGGGCGACGGCGGAAATCGTGCGCGCGGCGATTCGCGGCGGGATCGATGTGGTGCAGTTGCGCGGGAAAGATCTGCCTGCGCGCGAGCAGCTGGCGATCGGGCGGGAGTTGCGGGCGATCACGCGCGAGGCGGGCCTCCTCTTCATCGTCAACGATCGTGTCGATCTCGCGCTGGCCCTCGACGCCGACGGTGTGCATGTCGGCCAGGACGATCTGCCCGCCGAGGTTGTGCGCCAACTCGTCGGGCCGGAGATGATCGTGGGCGTGTCGGCGGCGACGATCCCGGAAGCCCGCGCCGCGCGCGATGCTGGTGCCGACTATCTCGGGGTCGGGGCGATCTATAGCACGGCCACGAAACTCGATGCGGGGGCCGCGACCGGTCCAGGGCTCCTCGGCACGATCGCGGGAGCGGTCGCGCTGCCGCTGGTCGCGATCGGCGGGATCAACGCGACCAACGTGGCCGAGGTGATCGCGGCGGGGGCGACGGGTGCGGCGGTCGTCAGCGCGATCGTCGCCGCCGATGACCCCGAGGCGGCGGCGCGTGACCTACAACGCCGGATCGCGGCGGTGCGTAGGTGAGCCGATGAGTAACGGTCTGCGACCCGCCGTCCCGCGCTTGCATCTGATCACCAATCGTGCCCTCTGCGGCGAGCGGGGTCAGGTGGCGATCGTGGCGGAGGCGGCGCGCGCTGGTGTCGGCGCGGTGCAGTTGCGCGAGAAGGATCTCGGTCCGACGACGTTGCTCGATGAAGCAATGTCCCTCAAGAACGTGCTCGGCGCGACGCCGTTGATCGTCAATGGTGCTGCGACGATAGCGCAGGCGGTGGGTGCGGCGGGGGTGCATCTGCCGGGTGATGGCAGGTCGCTCGGCGCGGCACGCGCTGTCCTCGGCCCTGCCGCGCTGATAGGTCGTTCCGTCCACAGCGTCGACGAGGCGCGTGCCGCCGCCGCTGAAGGGGCCGATTACCTGATCGTCGGGACGATCTTCGCGACCGCGAGTAAGCCGGGTCGTGCGCCCGCTGGCCTGCTGTTGATCACGGCGGTGGCGCAGGCGGTCGCGATCCCGATCATCGCGATCGGTGGGATCGATGAAGGGAATGTCGCGGCCACCCTCACCGCCGGGGCGTGGGGTGTGGCGGTGATGTCCGGGGTACTCAGCGCGCCGGAGCCGGGTGAGGTGGTCAGGCGTCTGCGTGCGATTATCGAAAAGGAGAACCGATGACTGCTGCGACCTTGCGGGTGATGATCAATGGGAAGGAAGAGGAATTACCCGACGGCTTGACCGTCGCGATTCTGTTGGAGCGGCGCGGTGTCCATAACGCGATGGTCGCCGTTGAGCACAACGGGCGTATCCTGCGGCGAGGTGAGTTTGCGGGGGCGCAGATCGCCGCTGGGGACAAGTTGGAGATTGTCCATTTTGTTGGGGGTGGGTGAGAGCAGCAGCCCTTATCCCTCAGTAATACTGCGCGGGCTGCGTGCGGTCCAGCGCCAGGAGGCTGCCGAGGAAACCGCATACGGTGCCGATCGCCAATCCGCCGATGATGGCGTAGGCGAGGTAGCCGATCAGGGAAAGCAAGCCGAAGGATAGCCCGAGTGTTAAGCCGCCGATATCCCGGCTCATCGCGCCGGTGATCCCGATGAAGGCGAAGCCGATCAGCTGGCTGAGCAGCGTGGCGATGACCAGGCTGCCCATCGTGGTGACGCCGATGCCGATGCCGGTATTGAGCGCCAGCGAGTTCTTCGTTTCCGGGGTCGGGTAGAGGCCGAGTTTCGGCACGATCAGATAGGCGATGCCGACCGCCCCGGCAGGAAAGAGCAGGAAACCGCAACAGGGGATAAAGCCGGTCACGAACAGGATCCCGGCGAACCCCGCCGCCCAGGGCAAGGAGGCGATGATCGTCCGCTTCGTCAGTTCGGTCGATTGCTGTTGCACGCGGCTCTCCTTCGCGCCCCAATCAAGTGCTGATAAGGATAACAAATCGCGCGGGGCAGAGACGATGCTCCTGAAGCGAAGAGCAGCCCCACACCGATACTCTGGTGCGGGGCTGCTGGTGTTACGGACGTTTAGAAGGGGCGCTCGGCGGTGCGGGCGTTGGGGTTGCGATCGAGGGAGAAGAAGCTGCCGAGCCAGGCGAGCGCCGTGCTGATGATGACCCCGCCGACCAGCCCGAGGAAGATCGCACCGAGCACGCTGAAGACTTTGCCGAGCAGGGAGGAGTAACCGGTGAAGATGTCGAAGAGGCTGCCGACGAGGTTGACGATGACCAAAGCCACGGTGAAGGGGAGTGCAACACCGAGGCCGATCCACAGCGCCAGCATCGCCTTCGATTGCCCGGAGGGTAAGCCGGTCATCTTCGGGGCGATGAGGTAGCCGATCCCGAAGGCCGCGCCGAGGACGCCGAAGAAATAGAGGCACGAGAACCCGAAGCCGATGACCGGGATCTTACTGAGCAGGTTAATGATCAGGAGCGCTACGCCCGCGAGCGCGGCGTACCTGAGCGATGCCTGGGCGGTACGCTTCACGAGATCGGTGGTCTGTGCGTCCATCAGCTACTCCTTCGACGTTTGCCAATTCGCGATGGCGTCACTCTGTTGTGTTCTCTACCATAATGTTACGCACCGGCCGTGGCGGGCGTTTCACTACGAGCCATTGTCCGCGAAGCCTGCCCGTCATGGGCCTAATCCTTATCCTTTGGGATGCGTTGTCCGCTGATCGTCTGCGGTGCCTTCCGACACGATACCGCCTCATGCCGCTACGCTAGTTTAGCCCGCTGATCTGACCGTCATCGTGGATGTCAACCTGCAAGCCGCCGGGTGCCGAGCCGAGGCCGGGCATCGTCATCATCTGCCCAGCGAGCGGGTAGAGGAAACCGGCACCGACCGACGCGCGCACGTCGCGGATCGTCACCGTGAAACCGCTCGGTCGCCCGCGCAGCGCCGGATTGTCCGAGAGGGAGAGGTGGGTCTTCGCCATGCAAATCGGCAGCTTGTCGAACCCGAGGCGGGTGAAGTCGCGGATCGCGCGCTCGGCGGCGGGTTCGAAGGTGACGCCGTCCGCGCCGTAGATCTTCGTCGCGATCGTGGCGATCTTCTCCTTGATCGGAGCGTCGAGTTCGTAGAGGAAGCGGAACGACGAGCCGTCCTCGGCGACGCGCACGACCGCCTCCGCGAGTTCGACCCCGCCCCGCCCACCCTGCGCGAAGACCCGGCTGACGACCGCCTCCTTGGCCCCCGCCGCCAGCGCGGCGTCGCGGACCAGGGCGATCTCCGCCTCGGTGTCATCCGGGAAGTGGTTGATCGCCACGACGACCGGGACGCCGTGCAGCAGGACGTTCTCGATCTGCTTGACCATGTTCGGCATCCCCTGGCTGAGGGCGTCAAGGTTCTCGGTCAGCAGGGCGGGGGGGAGTGGTCGTCCGGCAACAATCCTGAACTGGCCGCTGTGCGCTTTCAGCGCGCGGATCGTCGTCACCAGCACCGCCGCGTCGGGGGCCATCCCGCTGGCGCGGCACTTGATGTTGAAGAATTTCTCCGCGCCGAGGTCGGCCCCGAACCCGGCCTCCGTGACGAGATAATCGCCGAGCTTGCGCCCGATCTGGTCGGCGACGATCGAGCTGTTGCCGTGCGCGATATTGCCGAACGGCCCGGCGTGGACCAGGGCGGGGGTATTTTCGAGGGTTTGCAGCAGATTCGGCAAGAGGGCGTCTTTCAGCAGCGCGGCCATCATCCCCGCCGCCCCGATCAT